>JAUWYH010000185.1 GCA_030615975.1 Candidatus Aminicenantota bacterium | reverse complement strand
ATGGGAGGCAAAGCCATACCTTTAGGTATTTTGATCATTGAAGGGGAAGATGTAAGGGTTGAACTTTTTCCATTAGAGGAGAAGCAACCTTCTTTCTTCCAACAGATGCTTCCTGTTTTCCTAAAGATGCTTCCTGAAATTCTGGGAAAGAAATTTCCCTTTCCTCCCTCACCCCCTGCCCCTCCAGAAAAGACTCCAGAAAAGCCTGGAAAGCCCGGCGAAGAAGCATCACTGGCCCAAGTTCAAAAGCTTTTTGATGAAAAGAAATATTCCCAGGCCTTGGAAATGGTCGATTCTCTCCTTGCCAAAGATCCCAATAACGCCGATCTTCACGCCTGGAAGGGTAACGTCATGGGCAGTATGGCTCAGGGTAGTCCGGTCAATATGATGAAGTACGGAATGGGTGCCATGCAGGAGTTCGAGAAAGCTCTTGATTTGGATCCCAACCATGCCATGGCTCATTTCGGTCGTGGGATGGGGTGCTTGATGGCACCTGAAGGATTTGGTGGAGACCTGGATGGGGCAATTGAGGATTTTGAATTTGCCTGCAAAAAGGAACCTTTTCCCGATGCCTATTATTACCTTGGCGTGGCTTATCAGAAAAAGGGCCAGAAGGCAAAGGCAAAGGAGGCTTTCAAAAAAGCCCTTGAACTGAAACCTGATTATAAAGAAGCAGCAAAGGCACTGGCAGAACTCAAATAGCTTCTTATTTGGCTTTTCTGATTAAGATATCTCCGTATATTTGCTTTTTTCTTGAATTTTGCTCTTCGAAAGACCTATCTTTCAGATATCACGTATTTTTCCCATTCAAAAAGATCGGGTCTTTTATCATAATTTTTTAGAGCTTCGGCAGTCTTGGGAGAAACTTTTCGGAGCCAGAATCCTATGGAATCAATCTTTTCTTCACTGATTTCGACCATGGAGACAACCTCGATTGATATATTCGTTGTTTTAAAACGGTTCTGTATTTGGGGCTGGAACAGAAAATCGATCATCTTGGAATTGGGATTGAGAAAGGAAAGAGGCTTTACACCTAAGCTTAAGAAAGCCTTTTTCCATGAATCAAGTGAATAGCCATAGTGAGTACAGTTAAGACTCACATAAATAGGTTTTTGAAGGTTTTTGACTTTCTGGAGAGCTTCATCCACATAGGCGAAGATCAACATTTCTGTTTCGTCGCTTGTGTATCCCCTCTCGATATAATTGACTAACTCTGGACACGCCTGAGTGACGATTCTTTCAGGAAGAAAGCCTCTCTTCACCAATTTCTTTTTATGAGTGGCTTCGCTGACTGTAGTCTGAGTTCCAAATATAATGGCTTTGGAATCAGTGGATGCTTTTAGATTTTTAGCGATAATCTCAACCCCAGACTCGACAATTCCGACAACAGGAATTTTTGTCTCCTGCGAGAAGGAAGTGTCATCGTAAAGTATGGAGAGAGTGTTGCAGCCAATGAGGATCAAATCCGGCTGATATTTTTTCTCAAGACTCACAAGTGCGCTGTCAAATATGTGGATTTTCTCCTCTCTTGTTTTTAGGCTGTTATAGCCTCCTTTGTTGGAAAAAAGAGCATTGAAAAAGATAAAGTTGACATCACGAAAAATTTTCGATTTTTTCATTCTATCTGAAGCATCGGCTACAATAGAAAGCCCCCCAAGTCCAGAATCGGTCACAGCAACAGTGACTTCTTTTTTGCTGAAAAAACGATCGAGCTTCGCCTGCAAAGAAGATAGCTCTTTATTACCCGCACAGGAAAAAAAGATTTGGGGGAGGAAAAGCAAAATTAAAAAGGATATCATTCTCTTATGCATTCTTTTCTTTCTCTGGCAGAGACTTAAAAGATTAAGTTCAGGCTTTGGAATATAGCATTGAGATGTTTTCGAGTCAATCTTATCAAAAGGAGTTTTTGCTGTCATAAAATATTACATTTGCCATCAAAGGAGGACAAAAAAAAGGGCAAAATCTTCCATAATACCCCTATATTAATTGGCACATTTATTGCTAAAATATGAAGCGAAGAGAAAATAGAGGGGCATTTAAACTTTTCCATTTTCTTTTCTGTTTGTTTTTAAAAAAATGGATAAGAAAAAAATAGTAGCTATTTTTAGCGGCTTAATTTTCTTTCTTATGCTTCATCCATTTGTTGAAGCAAAAGAGAAAAAATATAATTTTGGATTTACTATCGGGACATGCTGGTGGCCTTCTGATACATTTAAATACATGAGGATTCATACAAACCCCTCTTTTTCAATGTTTTATAGAGAAATGTCTATTTTAGAGCAAGAAATCAAATTAAAACCTCTCTATAGGCTAAGTTTCCAGTACAATTTTAACTCCTACTTTGGACTTGAAGTAGAGTTTGGCCATCAAAGGGCAAGTTATAAGGTTACTTTTTACTTGCGCCCAAAATATCCTGAACTTCCAGGAAATTACACAAAAAATCGTCTATCCTGGAGTGTGTCATCAATAATTCTTAATGCGGTTTTTCAAGCGCGAAAATCAGAAAAGAAGATAGTCCCCTATGGCTTTTTAGGCCTTGGCCTTTGTTCTGTTCAGGGAGGAAGCGAAGAAGATAAAGATTATGGAATAGAGATCCACTCCAGTCTTGATTTAGCTTTAAAAGCTGGCGGAGGGGTGAGTTGTTATTTGCCCAAAATTCTTCCTTTAGGGATTAATATGAGAGCCTTTATTATGATTTTGGGGGCAAGAATGTTTGGTTTTTATTCTCCTTATGGAGGTTTTTATTCTTCTTATGGAGGAAGTGATATTGTTTTAGAAGGCTATAACATTATATGGGGAATAGAGCTTGGCCTTAAATATAGATTTTAACCTGAATATAGATTCTTTTCCATCCCAAATCCCCTTCTAAGGTTAGAAAAAAAATAAAAGATATCACCTTTAAATTCATCTTAAAGGGTGATTGTCCAATCTTAACGGCTCTGAAAGAATGCTTAAAGGAGAGATGATTGGCGGAGAAGTCCAGTAAAGATTTATGCAGTGGATTACTATTAAAAGGATATTATCGTTCTTAAAATTAAGAGAAATTTTACATGGATAAGAAAATGAGGAAGTCGGGAATCGAAAAAGATAAGGAACTTTCAGAGGTAAACGTGAGATTGCAAATTCTTCAAAAGGTCACTGAAGCTGTCCACAGTACTCTGAATTTAGAAAATGTATTCAAGCAGATTACTGATGGATTTGTTCATTCCATGGGATATACAACTGCTTTTATCGCACCGTTGAGCAAGGAGAAAAATCACTTTGAAGTCAAGGCCCTTTCCACAAAAAAACGACTTCTCCCTAAAATAAATAAAATATTGGGATTTTCTCTCCACAAATTTTCATTTCCAACAGATCCTGAATTATGTGCCGGTATAAGGACAGTTTTAGAGGACAGAGTAATGGTAGCCAAGACCTTGGTCGAAGTTGCTTATCCTTTTGTCAGCAAGAAAGCGTGCTCAATTCTTCAGCAGCTTGGAGG
>JAUWYH010000028.1 GCA_030615975.1 Candidatus Aminicenantota bacterium | reverse complement strand
GTGAAGCTTGTGCCTGCGAAGGCAGGTAACGGGAATCTAGATATATCTGGATAATAGTCTTTCATATTTCTGGTTTCCCGCTTCCGCGGGAACAAGCCTGGATTCCTGCTTCCGCAGGAATGACAAGCATATTTCTGGATTTCTGCTACCTGCCTCCGCGGGCACAGGCTTCGCGGGCACAGGCTTCGCAGGCACAAGCTCCGCGGGAATGACAAAAAGGAGCGGCAATGTCAGCTTAATTATATGTCTCTTATATTATTTTGCAAATTTTTGGGAGATTATCCTATTTTTTTTATTTTGAAAAGACAAGCATGTCCCCCAGGGCCGCGTCATTGTTTTTCTATGTACTAAAATTTTGCGATTTTTCTTCAGTTTTTGAAAAATCAGGTATATTTTTATCCCAAAATTCGCATATTTTCCTCAAAATAAGAAAAAGAAAACGGGAAATTTGCGACTTTGACGCAGGCCTTGCATGTCCCAGCTGATTCTTGACTCTATTTCGATATAGATTTATTATGAGTGAAAAAGAGAGAAAGAATGGAATTTGATTCAGTCATTGTCGGGGCTCTTGAGACAAACTGTTATCTTGTTTATTGCACTGAGAGTCTGGAGTGCGCCATTGTTGATCCTGGGGCTGAAGCTCAAAAAATATTTCATCTGATAACAAAAAAAAGTCTTAATCCGGTGGTCCTGCTCAATACTCATGGACATATAGACCATATCGGCGCAAATAAAGATATCAAGGAGAGATTTAACATTCCACTCTGCATCCATGCTTTGGATAAGTCTATGCTAGAAAATGTTCAACAATTAGAGTTAAGCTTTTTTCTTGGAGCCAAAGAGTCGCCTTCTCCAGATAAATACCTCGAAGATGGAGACATGGTTAAGCTTGGGAAATCTTCCCTGCAGGTTATCCACACTCCCGGACATTCTCCAGGTAGTGTAAGCTTTTTAGGAGATGGCTTTATTCTTTCTGGAGATACACTTTTTTATGGAGGGGTCGGCCGGGCTGATCTTCCGGGAGGGTCCTGGGATGAGTTAGAGAGATCTATAAAAAATAAAATCCTGACTCTGCCCGATGAAACAATCGTGCTTCCTGGTCACGGACCTACCACATCTGTAGGACAGGAAAGGAACCTAAATCCTTTTATCAAATGAAAAATCTTTCCTCATCGCCTGAGGATATTCTCCAGGCATTTCTTGATTTCCTTTGTGTAGAGAAAGGGTTATCCTCGAACACAGTGCTTTCATACTCAAGAGATTTGAAAAAGCTTTTTTATTTCTTTACAAAAGAAAAAATTCTATGGTCAAATGCAAAGGAAGAAGATTTAATAAAATTCATCCATCAGCAGAGCAGAGCAGGACTTTCTCCCCGCTCTTTAGCCCGACTGATTTCTTCTCTGAAATCCTTTTATAAGTTCCTTAGATTGGATGATATTATCAAGAAAGACCCTGCAGTCAATCTCTCTTCTCCTAAGATCTGGTTTAAATTGCCCAAATTTTTAACAGTCGAAGAGGTCGAATCGCTTTTGAGGCAGCCTGATGAGAGAAACGTTCGAGGCATCAGAGATGAAGCGATGTTAGAGCTTCTGTATGCGACAGGATTGAGAGTCTCTGAGCTTGTTTCGTTGAAGCGTAAGGAACTAAATGTGGAGGATGGATTTCTTCTATGTCGGGGGAAAGGCGGTAAGGAGAGGATTGTTCCGATTGGAGGCACGGCTCGTCAGGCTATTCGAAGATACCTTGAGGAGGCTCGATCCAGGTTTTTGAAAGAGCCTAATGACTTGATTTTTCTCACATCACGCGGAGGAGCATTCACTCGACAGGGTTTCTGGAAGTTGCTGAAAGCTTATGCCAAGAAAGCCGGTCTTGGTTTGAAAATAAGTCCTCATATGCTCCGTCATTCTTTTGCCACGCATCTTCTGGAAGGAGGGGCTGATTTAAGGTCTGTGCAATTAATGCTGGGACACACTCAAATCACAACCACCCAGATTTATACCCATGTCAGCCGAGAGAGACTGCGCAAAGTGTATGAGAAATACCACCCTCGCGCCTAAAACCGAGGCATTATGGAGACTGAAACATCAACCTTGTGAGAATTGAATAAAGAGACTGGTGTTTTTTCCCCGCTGAGCCGTTTTTGATGTTTCCATTTCCATAAACATGTTTTTTCTACTGTGACAAGATAAATCTCTTCTTCTTGTATATAGATACTGTTTGAACCTTGAGAGACATAGGTGTTATAGTCAAATTTTGATGGGGATTTTGTTTTTTCTTTAGAAGCAGGAAGATTTAGGTAAAATTTAAAATCGGAGTTATTCTGGGGAACATAAAAGCCGTCAACCTGAAAATCGAAATGAAGATCTTCCCCTCTTCTCAGGATGTAATGGAAATCAAAACGAGGTTTTCCAGAGAAATCATCTGCTGATAGAACTCCTGAAAAGTCAGGAGAGAGAGCTTTCTCTTGAGCTTCCCATTGGAGGAGATTGGAATTTTCATGGTAGATAATATAGTCATCCATATCTTCCTCCATGCATCCTGTCCAGAGGAGAGTGAAAGAATAATTGCCTGTATAGGATTTTTTCCCTTCTTTGATAATGTATTCTCCAGTTGTATTAATAAGGAGTTTTATCTCCCACCATGAAGGGGGGACTTGGGGGAAAGAAGAGAGGACAAAGAAGGAATCTTCATTTTCAGGATTCCTTGTTTTGTTTTTAAAAGCCCATGGAGGTGAAGAGGGCAAAAAGCGAAGGTGAGAATGGGTAATGCGTAGAGAAAGGGGAGCATCTAAGGATTGAAATAGATATTTTGACAGAGGGAGAGGGGTGAAGAGTTTCTGGAAGTCATGAGCAAAAGGAGGAATGAGAAAGGACTCTATTAAAAAAGAGAGGATAATCAGAAAAAGAATTTTTTTTGTCATTACTATATTTATAAAAACGTAACACTTTTCATATTTCTGGATTCCTGCTTCCGCAGGAATGACAGAAAGGAACAGGAATGACAGCTTAATTATATGTCTCTTATATTATTTTGCAACTTTTTGGGAGAGGATCCATAATAATTAAAAAAACTTGACAGAGATAAATAATCCTGTATAATGATACTTTAAAGTTTATAATTTAAACTAATAAGTTCATTAATAAAACTTAAGGGTATAAAATATGAAAAAAAAAGATCTCAGGTTAGAAAGAAAAAAACACAGATTGGAAGAAAACAAAATGTTTATTCTCCAAGCAGCCGAAACAGTTTTTGCCCAGAAAGGATACAGCTTAGCGACCATGGATGATATTGCTTTGGAGGCTCAGTTTTCTAAGGCCACCCTTTACCGTTACTATAAGAGCAAAAGAGAGGTTTTTTTCGAGGTTATCCTTAATTCTTTTGAAGAAGTGCGAAAAAAAACGGCAAAGATAAAGTTGAAAAAAATAACTGCAGAAGAGAAAATAAGGGAACTAATTTTTTATATTAGCACCTATTATCATAAAAAGAAAAATATGGCTCGGATATTATATATGGAAAGATCTGTAATGAGAAATATTTTAAATATAGATATAAAAAAACATCTTTCGCATTCAACCCAACATCCCCAAATTCCAAATGAATTCAAAGAGAACATGGAAGAAATTTTTAACATCATATGTGAAATTATCAAAGAAGGAATAGAATCCGGCGAATTCCGTAAAGTCGATGTCAGAGATGCAGCGTTCATTTTCGGAGCTTTACTTCGTGGATTTCACTTTAGAGGCCCCTTGCGTGGTAGAGAATACAGGATAAAAGAAAGCACTGATTTGCTGCTTAATTTTTTTCTTTATGGCATCAAAAAGAAAGGAAAAGCTTGAAAAGGAGAGAGAAGATGAAGAAAGCAGTAAGATTTTTTTTGATTTTATGTTTGATTTTGACAACAGGGAGAATTACCTGTTCACAGGAAAAACTAACCTTAACTCTTGAAGAAAGCATTCAGCTTGCTCTTTCTCAGAATCCTTATCATCTTGCCTCTGAGAAGAGAGTAGAGGGGGCCAAACATAAGCTGAGGGAGGCTGCATCCAGCTTTTTCCCTTCACTTAACGCCCAGGGGCTGCACACTATGGATGAAAAACTTTTTGTATTGGAATTACCTTCTTTCATCCCTGGCGAGCCTCCACAAAAGGTCACTATGGATTTTACAAAGGATTATCAATTCTTTTTATCTTTTTCGTTGCCTATTTTCACCAGTGGACGCTTGACTTCCGGGTTTAAACAGGCCAAATACAATTTTCTCTCCACAGAAGAAACGGTGAGGCAATCCAGGCATGTAACAGTTTTCAATACAAAGAGAGCCTTCTATGGAGTTCTTCTTGCCAGAGAGTTTGTCAAAGTGGCTGAAGAAGCTGTCAATGTCGCAGAGAAGCATTTTAAGAATGTTAAAAGCCTTTATGAAGTCGGCATGGCCTCTAAGTTTGATCTTTTAAGGTCTGAAGTTCAAGTTGCTAACTTGAAACCTCAATTGATAAAAGCACGAAACAATCTGAAAATAGTCGAGCTCAGCTTAAAAACTCTTTTGGGTATAGATCTTTCTCAACAAGTCGAGCTTAAAGGAGACTTATCCTACAAGCCCATTGAGCCCAATTTAGAAGAGAGTTTGGTCAAGGCAATTAGAAATCGCCCTGAAATCAGCCAGCTCAAATATCAAAAGCAGATGGCAGGAGAGATGGTGAAACTGGCGCGAGCCTCAAATCTCCCCTCCTTGGCCATAGCTGGAACCTATAATTTCTGGGCAGATCGATTTAATTTTCAAAAAGACAACTGGCAGAGTTATTATGCTGTCAATCTCGTCCTCACCCTCCCTCTTTTTAATGGTTTTGCTGCCTCAGCTCGTGTGGCTCAGTCGAAAGCAATGATTAAAGAAATCGAGCTGACCCAAAAAGGATTTAAAGAGATGATAAGATTTGAAGCGAGACAGGCTATCTTAAACTTAACAGAAGCGAAGGAATCACTTCTTTCTCAAGAGAAGAATGTTGAACAGGCACAAGAGAGCTTGCGGATTGCCGAGCTGAATTTTTCCGAAGGTCTGGCGACAACTCTTGATGTCAGTTCTGTTCAAGCAGCCTTGACCCAGGCCAAAACAAATTATTCGCAGGCACTCTATGATTATGTCGTATCTCTGGCCCAATTGGACAAGGCCATGGGAGTTGGAGGGAGTGACTGAGAGAAATTGAGGGATAAATGTTAAATTTGAAATCACAAACTGAGAAATATGGAGGAATCAAATGAAAAGAAATACTGGAGAAATAGCTTTTTTTGCTCTGCTCATTTCCCTTTTCCTTTTTTCTTGTCGACCTCAAGACCAGAAGGAGGAGATTAAGGAAGAATCTTTTGGTGCCGCGCCAGTTAAGGTGTTTAAAGTCAGAAAGCAGAGAATTTCAGAAAAACTTTATTATACAGGAACAATCGAGGCGTGGAGGAAAATGAATATTACGCCAGATGTAGGGGGAAAAATCGCAAGGATATATGTGGAAGAAGGAGATAAGGTCAAGAAGGGGCAACTTTTAGCTGAATTAGACACGAGGCCCATCCGGCTCCAGCTCGAACAGGGAAAAGCGGCATTAGCTGTCGCAGAAGCCAATTACAAAGATGCCAAGCGAAACGTGGAGAGGATGGAACGATTGAAACAGGAAAAGGCTGTCTCTGACCAGCAGTATGAAAAAATCAAATTGGCTTTTGAGGCTGTCGAAGCTCAGCTTCAACAGGCAAAAGCAGGTTTGAATTTAGTCCGTCACAACCTGGATGTTTCTTTGATGAAAGCCCCATTCAGCGGAGTGATCGCTTCAAAAAATGCTGAAGTTGGTGATGTTATCAACCCGATGATGGGAGGATTCTCTCCCACCAGCGGAGTGCTGACATTGATGGATTTTTCTCGGGTAAAAATAGAAATGGATATTTCCTATAGTGATATTATCCGCATCAAAAAGGGCCAGATTGCCCTGCTGAGAGTAGCTGCCTTTCCAGATAGAGTATTTAAGGGCCATGTAGCTCTTGTAAACCTGACGGCGGATCCTTTAACCAAAAAGTTCAAAGTTGAGGTGAGAACGGATAACCCGGGTTTAGTTTTGAGGCCTAACACATTTGGAGAGGTCACGCTTGAAGTGAGCACTCATGAAGATGCCCTCGTCATTCCTCAGAGGGCGGTCCTTGAGAATCAATTTGTTTTTCTCGCTCGAGAAAATAGAGCAGAGAGAAAAGAAGTAGAACTTGGCCTTCAAAATGCAGAGCTGGTACAAGTTGTAAATGGAGTCAAGGAAGGAGACTTGGTTATAGTCGAAGGAAATTACGGCCTTGAGGATGGCGCCGAAATTGATATTAAAGAGGTAACAGAATGAAAATACCAGAGTTTTCTGTCGACAGAAAAGTTACCACGGCCATGCTGGCCATGATCCTGGTCGTCTTGGGTTTAATTACCTTTACAAGACTCGGCCTGGATTTTTTCCCTGATATTGAATTTCCGACAGTGTCTGTTATTACCGTTTACAGGGGGGCTTCTTCAGAAGATATTGAAAACACGATTACCAAACCTTTAGAGGAAATCATAAGTTCGGTAAACCGTGTGAAAAAAGTGAACTCGATGACAACTGAAGGCGCTTCTGTGATAATGGTAGAATTTGAGTGGGGAACAAAACTTGATTTTGCAGCCCAAGATGTCAGGGACCAGATTGGTCTTTACCGCAATTTTCTTCCTGAAGAGGCCAATGATCCTCTTGTTGTTAAATTCAGCATGTCCCAGATACCCATAATTTTTTATGGAATAACGGCGGAAAGACCCATTTTTGAGCTTAAGGAAATTATAGAAGATGAGGTTGTAGGGCGGCTTGAAAGAATTGATGGGGTGGCATCGGCACAGATTTTTTCAACGGAAATCAGAGAAATCTTAGTGGATGTAGACAAGACTGCTCTTGAATCTCGTAATATTTCTTTGGATCAGATTCTCCTTGCCCTTAGGCTGGAAAATTTGAATCTTCCAGCCGGCCATATTGTCGAGCGGCACACAGAGTTTTTGTTGAGAACACTCGGAGAGTTCGAGACCTTGGACGATATTCGCAATACTGTCATCGGCTTAACAACTAACGGAGAGCCGGTGTACCTGAGAGATGTCGGTGAGGTCAGAGATGCCATGAAAGATACTCGCTTTTTGGCTCGAATTCAGGGTCAGAATGGAATATATCTGATCATCAACAAGCGCTCTGGAGCAAATACTGTCATTGCAGCTGAAGCAGTAAAAAAAGAGCTAGCAAAAATTAAGGAAACCCTTCCTTCGGATGTAGAATTTTTCTCCTTCATGGATCAATCGGAGATGATTCAAAGAGTGATTCGCAGGACAGGAAACAACGCTCTAATCGGGGGTATTCTGGCTATCTTTTTTATCTTAATCTTCCTTCGCAACTGGCGTCCAACGATTACAATCTTCTTGGCTATTCCTCTTTCAGTTATCACCACCTTTATCGCCTTTTACTTAGCAGGATATACCATAAACCTTCTTACTCTTGGAGGTTTAGCCCTGGGCATAGGTATGCTGGTGGACAATGCTGTGGTGGTTATCGAGAACATCTTTCGCCATATTGAGGATGGAATGGAGAAAAATGAAGCAGCAAAAAAAGGCGCCTCTGAAGTGGGCATGGCCATCACTGCTTCTACCTTGACCACCATCGCTGTCTTTTTCCCCTTGGTGTTTGCTCATGGAATTACCGGGAAACTATTCCGTAGTTTAGCTTTGGCCATAGGCTTTTCTCTTATTGCTTCGCTTTTTGTCGCTTTGACAGTGGTTCCGATGGTCGCTTCTCTTATTTTTAAAGCAAACAAGGATCAGGAAGGGAAGGCAAAAAATAAGCGAAGACGAGAGTTTGAAGGAGCAAGAAATTTCTACAGGAAAATATTACATCAAACGTTACGTCGGAGGTGGTGGGTTCTGGGAGGAATTTTTGGCTTATTTTTACTTTCTTTCGTCATCATTCCTTTCCTGGGGACAGAATTCATGCCCGCCATGGATCGAGATATGATTCTCCTCAAGGTGAATATGCCTATTGGGACTTCTCTTGGGGAGACAGACCGCGTTGTGACAATAGTCGAAAATTTGATGGCTCAGATGCCTGGAGTGGAGACTATTTCAGCTCAGGTCGGGTCTCAAGCGGAGGAAAATCCAGCGGATATGGCGGGAGGAATTAGCACCACAGCCACCCATGAAGGCCTGCTCTGGGTAGGTCTGGTTAATAAGAGCAAAAGAAAACTTTCGGATTTGGAGATTCTGGAACAGATTCGAGAAAAACTCCCTAGGCTGAAGGATGTGAAGTTTGAAGCGATCGATATTGGAGAGGCAATGATGGGTGGAATGCAGGCCCCGATTGAGATAAAAATCTTTGGAAAAGATCTTCAACTCCTCAAGGAGATGGCAAATTCTATTGTAGAAAGAATCCAGGATGTGGAAGGATTGAGAGATGTCACACATTCTTTAGCTGAAGGAAAGCCTGAGTATCACATCAGAATAAACCGAGAGCACGCCTCCCGACTGGGTTTGATGGTGAACCAGATTGCCAATACAGTTCAAACTGCTTCTTTAGGTAAAGTCGCAACCCGATTTAGAGAGGGCGACGAAGAGGTCGATATAAGGATTAGACTTAAGGAGGAGTTCAGAGACAGCCTGGTTGATGTACGAAATATTCCCATTTTGACTCCATTAAACAAGATAATCCATCTTGACCAGGTGGCTACAATAACCCAAGGTGAAGGACCTATGCGAATAACCAGGGAGAACCAGGCACGGCAGGTTACGGTCACAGCCAATATTGTTGGCAGAGATTTAGGGAGCGTTGTGAGAGATATCAAAAAGAGGATATTAATGATTGAAAGGGAACTT
This sequence comes from Candidatus Aminicenantota bacterium, assembly GCA_030615975.1. Classification (GTDB taxonomy): domain Bacteria; phylum Acidobacteriota; class Aminicenantia; order Aminicenantales; family Aminicenantaceae; genus JAUWYH01. Next base: position 2,846 of record JAUWYH010000028.1, on the reverse strand, counting down.
CCCTCAGGGTATTTTGTTGAATTTGGCGGTGAATATGAGCAGATGCAGGAAGCATTCATCATCATTGCTGGTGTCTTTGCCTTGGCAACTCTCCTTGTTTATATGATTATGGCTTCTCAATTCGAATCCTTTGTCCATCCCTTTGTTATCATGTTTACCATTCCGCTTGGCCTTATTGGGGTGATATTAGCCCTGCTCTTTACCGGAAAGCCGGTAAGCCTTCCTGTGCTCATAGGATTTGTGATGCTCGGTGGTATAGCTGTTAATAACGGGATTGTTATGGTGGATTATATCAACCAGTTGAAGCGAAGAGGTGTAGAAAAGAAGGAAGCGATTCTTCAAGGATGCGTTGTTCGGTTACGCCCTGTCTTGATTACCGCATTTACAACTATTTTGGGAATGCTGCCGATGGCATTGAGTACTTCAGAAGGGGCTGAGATGAGAGCTCCCATGGCTGTTACCGTCATAGGCGGATTGGTTGCCACCACATTTCTGACCCTTTTTGTGATCCCGATTGTTTATAGTGTGGTCGATCGCGTCAAATTTAAAGAAAAATGATGTACGTCGTTGATTGTGTTAGATTTAAGGAAAAATGATATAGAACGCGTTTCACGATTTACTCCTTGCTCTTCACTTTTAACTGTTTACGCTTTATGTCTTATACCAAAGAAAGGCTCCGATTTTTCCATATCTATTGAGTCTTGAAGGAGGGGTGATATGTTTTACTTGACAGTTTTTGTCCATGGCTAGTTCAACTGCTTCATCGATGATATCTACCACCGGGTCTGTTTTCCTTCGGCAGGAAGGGCAGCGGAGTTCGTCGACATACAAGGAATGGCATTTCGGACAGATTCTCCCGGGAACAGAGAAATTTCGGGTAATAAGGATGATTTGAGCTTCTCCCTGGTTGAGTTTCCTTACTGTATTTTTTAGTCCTGAGATGGCCCTTCCTCCTTTTTCCAGCTCAGAAATAAAGCGGTTGACAAGTTCATCCTCTTCTTGTGTTTTTAGTTTTTTTTCTAACCCCAAGGTTTCCTTGAGAATCCTATCGGGAGAGGTGCCGGGATTTGCTTTGACCCGGCCGATTAATCTGTTTTTAAGATAGGGATGAAGCAGCGGTTCAAATTCTGAGTTGTATTCTTCTTTACAGCCAAGAAAGAGCCAATCAAAATGATTTTTCTTTGACAATTCGAATGTTTTCTTAGCAACTTTCTTGAAATATTCACGAAGGAGAGTGGCTATGTGTCTTTCGATTCGTTTTGATTCATAGCCTTTCCAACCTCCCTCTTTGACTTTGCTGGGGACATCTCCAACTATACTTTCAATAAGCGAAATTTCTCCCATTGAAACGTCATACCATTTGGCTTCTCGTCGATCGAATGTAAGTACGAAGATCCGGTGATACTCATCCAGGATTGAAGATAAGAGCCGAACATAGGGGTCCTTGTCGAATATAACCCTGTTTCTAGGCGAGTTAGGAAGGCTAAAAACCTGCCAAAAATCTTCGCTGCTGCAGGAAAATATTGCCAGTCCAGAGAAACTGAAAGAAGAAAGTTGCTGGGAACAGAACTTGCTTACTTTATCCAGGTCCTTTCTTAGTGAGCCTCTCTTCTCCTTACTTAAATCCATCAAATCCAGACGAGACTTTGCATTTCTGAGAAGGTTTTTTAAAGAAAGTGAAATCTCTTTTTTTGTCAACCTACCTTTATCTGAGTCAAGATAGAAAGAAGTTGTAAGAAAATTCTCGGATTTAAACTTGGAGAGACTCTCAATTTGTTCCTGGTTCAGAAGTTTCATCTGACCTCCTTTTCAAGAATTTAAAGAAAGATGAGGTAAAAAGGTAAATTTGGGAATTTAAGAACGCAAGCGAAGAATCTCACTTAAACTTAAGATAAGAGCAGAACTTCTTTTTGTCAAGTTTTTCACAATTTCTTTACTCTTTTTTGAGATGGGATTATAATAAATGTCACTGACAAGGACAATCATTAAACGATGGGTGCGGAAGTGGCGGAATTGGTAGACGCGTAAGCCTCAGGAGTTTATGGTCTTTTAGACCGTGTGGGTTCGAGTCCCACCTTCCGCACCAATCCGACGATGAGAAAAATCTTGTTTGCTCCTAATAATAGCTGATGGAACAATAAATACATCTTCTAATCCTGTCACTTTGGGACAGTGCCAAATATTAAAAAAGAACTTGCCAATTATTGTGTCCCCTTAATTTAATAGAGAATTGACATAAAGACAAAAAGTGTGTAGAATTATTAGAGATAAATAATAAGTATAAAAAGGAGGTATATATGTCTGCTGTAAAGGCAAATTTTATTTTGGAAGATAAGGTAAAAGAGGAACTTGAATCTCTTGTTCCTTCAGGAAAAAGAAGCAAAGTTGTAAATGAAGCTTTAAAAAAAGAGCTGCTTCGCATTAAAAGAAAAAAACTCACAGAAAGGCTTTTACTGCTTCGCTCTCAGGCCCCTAAAGTTCCCATTGAGGAAATCCTTAGAACTTTGAAAGACAACAGAAGGAAGCATTAAGATGGAAATAATCGTTCCTGATGCATCCATCATACTAAAATGGGCACTGGGCGAGGAGAAAGAAACCGAAAGAGATAAAGCCTTATCCATTCTATATGATTTTATCGAAGGGAGATGTGAAATTGTGTTGCCCTCTTTGTGGGTATATGAGGTAGGGAATATTCTTGGAATGAAACATCCAGAATCTTCAAAAGAAATAATGGATATCTTATTAGACTATGAATTCAAAGAATATAGAATGTCAAAGGATGTTTGCCGATTGATATTTGAATTAATCAGAGATCTTAGAGTGACTTTTTACGATGCCTCCTATCA
>JAUWYH010000135.1 GCA_030615975.1 Candidatus Aminicenantota bacterium | reverse complement strand
TTTGGCTAATCCCTTCTGTTCAATAAAAAATGCTTCTCTTTCATTCAGAGGCTGAAGCTTTCCTTTTACTATCTCTACAAAACATTTCCCACATAATCCTTTTTTATTGCAATAAACACAAAGATTAATTCCTGTTTCCTGGATTTTATCAGCTAATAAATCATCTTCATGGGCTGTGATGGCTTTATTACAGGAAATAATATTTATTTTATGTTTAATTGAGTGATCCATCCTCTCTATTTAAACTGATATATGTATTTTTTCAGGAGGTTTTTTACAAGATCTGCGGCAGATGCGCCATCAGGAGCATAGCCATCAGCCTTTATTTCATCAGCAAAAGATTGTGTTATAGGAGCTCCTCCGATTATTATTTTAACATGCTTTTTTACACTTGCTTTTTTTACTTCTTCTATGATTTCCTTCATATAGGCCATCGTTGTTGTTAAAAGAGCTGACATTCCTATCATATCCGGATTCTCTCTTTTCATGGCTCTCAAAAATTCTTTTTGAGACACATCTATGCCAATGTCAACAATTTCATATCCTTCTCTTTCCAGCATCATGCACACTATCTTCTTTCCAATATCATGCAAATCTCCTTTAACAGTGCCCATAACAATTTTGGCTTTATATCGATTTTTTTCAGGAGTTAAATAAGGTTCTATTATATCCATGCCCGCTTTCATAGCCCTGGTCGCAATTAAGACTTCTGGAATAAAAACTTCATTGTTCTTGAATTTTACACCGATAACATCCATTCCTTTTACTAAACCACTATTTAAAATTTCTTCCGTCTCAATTTTTTGAGAAAGAGCCTTTTTTACTAATTCTTTCACAGTAGCCGAATCACCTTTTTCTACATTATTTGCTATTTCTTTTAAAATTTTCATTTATTTAAACCTTCAAAAAAAATTCATCTGCCAAAAAACAATTTAACACTTTAGATAGAATAAAATCTAGTTTTTTATTTTATTTATTTGTATAATTATGCTAACTGATGATAATATTATCATACGAAAATGAAAATCGAAAAATACGTTTTTAAAAGAAAGTTCGAATTGCTTTCAAAAAATTATATTTCGAAAACAAGATTACCGCTTATTCTGGTTAATTTAAAAGGGGACATAGCTTATGGGTCAAATTCATGTAAGTTATGTGGGCATCTGCTTGGCGGTAAAAATATAATGTTGATAAAAAATTGCAGACTAAAGATGATCAGTGCCATAAAAGAGGCATTCCGTTGGGGAGAAGGATATATCACAACCTGTCCCACTGGGTTAATAATGTTTGCTGTGCCAATAGTTTACAATAAAAAATTAATCGGAGGGTTTTTAAGTGGTTTTGCTGTATTTCCTGAAATGAAAGAAGATATAGACGAGGAAATCCAAGAAAATTTAAAAAAATATTGTGATTCAGGTAAAAATATCAACCTGGATAAACTCAAACTAAGAGTTTTTCATCTCGAAGAAGTAAGAGAATATGTCTCATTTCTATTCACGCTAACAAGAAAATATAATGTAAATGATATAAATTTCCTAAGAGATATAAACGAAAAATATGTCCAACAATATAAAATTGCAAATTTCCTAGAAGATCTAAAAAGAAGCACTCATGATGTTGGTAGAAAAATATATGATAAGCAGGATGAAATAATTCAGAAGGTTAAACTCGGCGATAAAACCGGCGCCAGGGAAATTCTGAACGAATTTTTAGGCTCTATTTTCTTTGAAAGCGGCATGAATTTTGAAATATTAAAAGTGCGTATCATAGAATTAGTAGTCATTTTATCGAGAGCTGCTATAGAAGCAGGAGTCGAAGCCAAAGAATTATTAGGACTCAATTATTCCTATCTTACTGATCTAAATAAAGTAACAGATATTGAGGAGTTGTTGTATAAATTAACTGAAATATTAGAGAATTTTATCAACAAAGTTTCCTTAACTAAAGAAAAGAAGAAAAAAACTAAAATTCATAAAATGCGTGAATATATCAATCAACATTTTACAAGAAGGATCACTGCAGACAAGGTGGCAAAATCAGCCGGGCTGAGTGTGAGTAGAGCTTTGCATCTATTTAAAGAAGAAACGGGAATGTCTCTCTCGAATTATATAGCAAAATTAAGAATAGATTACGGAAAATATCTTTTGATAAATACCGAAATAAATCTTGCAGACCTGGCAAACGAAGTGGGCTTCTATGACCAGAGTCATTTTGCCAAAAATTTTAAAAAGTTTGAAACGATAACGCCTTTTCGTTTCAGATTAAAATATAAGAGTTAGGAACATAAAAAGTAATTGTATTTGAAAACAAACAATGAGGCTCGTACCTGTGATGGAAACACCAAGAATAGAGATTGACCTATCAAAAATCGCTCATAATGTAAAAAAGCTGACAGAACTATGTGGATCAAAAGGTGTGAGCATAACAGCAGTCACAAAAGGCGTTTGCGGTGATCCAAAAATCGCACGTTTATTTCTGAAAGGCGGAATAGAAATCATTGGGGATTCCAGGATAGCCAATTTAAAAAAAATGCGTGAAGCAGGTTTTCAGAACCCCTTCCTTCTCTTGCGTTTACCTGCTCTGAATGAAGTTGAATCCGTCGTAAAATATTCCAGTATAAGCCTGAATTCAGAGATCGATATCATAAAAGAACTCTCCAAGACTGCTCTGAAGAATAATGTCATTCATAAAATTATCTTAATGGTGGAATTGGGTGATTTAAGAGAAGGGATCATGCCTTCTGACTTAGAAGTCATAGTGAAAGAAGTGATACATCTGGAGGGGATTAAGCTCTCAGGCGTAGGAACAAGCCTGGCATGCCTTGGAGGAGTCTTGCCAGATGAGAGAAACATGAGTCAATTATCCAATATTGCTCAAAGTATTGAAGACAAATTCGGAATCACATTAGAGTTTGTTTCCAGTGGCAATTCCTCAGTATATACCTGGCTTGAATCCACAGAAGATGTCGGCAAGATCAATAATGTCCGCTTGGGCGAATCTTTATTGCTTGGGGGTAAAGACCTTGAGTGCAAGGGAATTCCTGGCCTATATTATGATGCCTTCACGCTGGTTGTAGAAGTTTTGGAATCGAAAGTCAAACCGTCCGTCCCTTACGGCAAGATCAGCGTGGATGCCTTTGGAAATATTCCCGAGTTTGAAAATCGCGGTCAAATTAGACGAGTCATACTTGGTATCGGGCGTCAAGATATTCTTCTTTCCGGACTGACTCCCAGATTAGATATAGAAATTCTTGGAGCAAGCAGCGATCATCTCATAGCGGATGCAAAAAAAACTGACCTTAAACCCGGAGATGAGGTTATATTTGATGTGGATTACGGCGCAATGCTTGCAGCCATGACCTCGCCATATGTATCAAAGGTTTATTTAGACTAACAGAAATAAACCGAAAAAGAGATGCTTAGATATCCAGATTGAAAACAGCAGATAAGAAATGTATAGTATGAAGCATGAAATGTCCAGGCCAAGATACGCGCTATTGGAAGCCAGAAGATATTTTTGAAATCAAATGTCCTTATTGTGGCGTATTAATCGAGTTCTTCAAGGACGATATCAAAAGACAGTGTAAAAACTGCAAGAATTGGGTTCCAAATCCCAAGCTTAATCTGGGATGTATAGAGTGGTGTAAATATGCTGAGCACTGCATTGGGCCCGAAATGATGAAAAAAAAGAGTAATAAAAAATAAGTATTGTCAATACTGGCCGTATTTTTTTGCAGCTTCAATTATGGCTCTGACATTTTCGCGCTTAGCATTCCAGGGAGTTTCACACTCGGTTGCTAGAATGAACCCTCCGCCTTCAGCACAATCTCTAATCAGTTTTCTGCAATATTCCTCTACCTCTGTGGTCGTGCCATAGGCAAGTAGCGAAGCCGGCACATTGCCAAAAAGGCAAACCCTATCACCTAAAATCTCTTTTGCCTTTTTCATATCTGTTTTTTCGAAGTCAAGCAAGATTTTTCCCTTTGGTAATCCCTCTGATATATTTTTTAAAACAGGCAATACAGATGTTAAATCTCCATCCATATGGACATGCGCCTTATATCCTCTTTTTACGATCATGTCCACACCCTTCTTAAGGGTTGGCCAGACAAATTCTTTAAATACATCAGGAGAAACATAGGGAGGTCCGACAATACCTGCCTGATAAAAGATGACCTCTGCCCCTGGAACTTCACCTGCACCCATGATCATTGCCTGCTTCAGCCCATTTATGATCTCATGTTCAAGGACCCACTTGCACATCTTCTTTACCTTATCCGGCTGCTCATATATATCTGTTGCATATTGATCAAAACCTCGGTAATAAAGAACAAATTCAAAAGGAATAGTCGCTCTTCCTCCCATCATGAGGGGAACTTCGTATTCCTCCACATATTTTCGCCAGGCTTTTGCATAAGCCTTCGAGTATTCAAATTCATAGTAGAGAAAATCATCGATGCTTCGATAAAAAACTTCTTTACAAATCTTCCTGTTAAAAAGTATTGTCGAGAAACCCCTCTCTATAATATCGTCATAGTCCTCGATTATGGGCTTTTCGAAGAAGCTGGGAATATTCCCTTTTGGAGGAAAATCGTCCCAAATTCTCCAGTCAAGGGTTGCCTGATCCCAGCCGGATTTCCCCAGGAATGACAGGTGGTCAACGGTAGTGATGTTTGGGTCTATACTATCTCCTATAATATCGCTGCATTTTATATTCGCCCGAATAAGCTTCTCAGGCTCAAAGAACATTTCACGGATTGATATTCCCCCTAAATAAGGGATAATATAGCAGTTCAGCGGCGAAGCTGGCACCCTGTCAGCTTCTTCAAGATTCCAGGCAGCCTCCAGCCTTTCGTATCTCGTCATTGATTCCTTC
>JAUWYH010000091.1 GCA_030615975.1 Candidatus Aminicenantota bacterium | reverse complement strand
AGATGAAAATCCTTTGATGAGTGGTTGGATTTATGGAGATAAAATCATCCGACAAAAAACAACGATACTGGATGTTCCCTATGGTAATGGAAAAATAATTCTTCTAGGATTTCCTGTCCAGTTCCGTGCCCAACCTTACGTCACCTTTAAAATCCTTTTTAATTCTATATTCTATGGCGGCATAGAATAATAAAAAACGGACCGCAAAGGCCCGATGAGGACATCTGGCCCTACATTTTTATGATTTCAGGAACCGGTCAAAAAAATCTGCTGCTGCCTCATAGACTTTAAGCCATATTTTATGGAGAAGAAATCCATGAACCTCATCCGGAATAATAAAAAGTTCAACATGGGCTTTTCCTAATTTTCTCAGTCTCTGGACAATGTCCGTTGTCTGGACAAAATCGACATTCCTGTCATCGTCTCCATGAATAAAAAGGACAGGCGATGTCCAGAAATCAACATCAGCCACTGGAGAAGACTGGTAAGCAGAACTCATCAGATCCTCTCCGCGGATTCCCCATCCTCCGCCGCTGCGTCTCCTTCCCCGGAGTGACCAATCGTGAACCCCATGCAAATCTACACCAGCAGCGAAAAGTTCAGAATCCCGGGCGAGCCCGAGAGCTGTAAGATATCCGCCATAAGATCCGCCCCAGAGCCCGATTTTATTGGGGTTGACCTCTGGCAGGTTCTGCAAATACCGTCCTGCTGCCACGATATCTTGGTATTCATAAGCGCCTCTAGGACCCTGATTGGGTGCTCTTCGAAAATCATATCCATAGCCAATCCCTGAACGAAAATTTACAGAAAGAACAACATAGCCCTTGTGAGCCATATACTGATTCATAGCATAGGCATTATGGTAATAACCCCGCATATGCCAGCCGAGAAGCATCTGACGGATAGGGCCACCGTGCATAAAAATAACAGCAGGACGCTTGTCGCCGGCTTTTGCCCCTTTGGGAAGAAAGAGCTGGCCGTGAATTTCAAATCCGTCCGGTGCCTTGAAGATGACCTGTTGAGGTTCAACAAGCTCTTTCTTGGGAAACTCTTTCGGTATAACCTCAGGTGCAATAAGACGCCAATTTCCTCCTCCAAGCTTCATGACAGCCGGAGCAGCAGGTTGAAAGGCTGTCGAGCACAAAAACACAAGGTCTTTGCTTTCAGAAGTAAGGACTGGTGCCCATTCGAGACCATTCCCAGGAGTCAGAAGTCTGGCCTTTCCGCCGGTGGCAGGCACTGACCAGAGATGCCGGCGATCGATGTCGCCTGAGTTTGAATTGAAAACGAGCGTTTTCCCGTCTGGAGAAAGGAAGCTGTTTTCTACTTCATATTCCCCTGGAGTCAAAGAAAAAATTTTGCCATTTTTAACAGATATGGAGTAAAGGTGCATCCATTTTTCGTGCTCAGAATAAAAAACTAAATGTCCTTCTGCGGCCCAGCGGAGAGTCTGGGCTGGATAATACTGGGAAAAGCCACCAGTTTTATTTGGACATTCCCATATTACCTTGGCTTTCCCGCTTTCAACATCTGCTACCATCAAAGAGAATTTCTCACCTCCTCTGAATGAAACAGAGACCATCCCTGGGATGCGGATAAAAGCAATATACTTCCCACAGGGCGACCAGACCGGATAACCATCCTTATCCACAGAAGGAGAAATCCAGCTTATTGATTTTTTCTCGAAATCATATATGCCGATAAAGCTGTGATCTTCCCTGTAGCTGACAAAAGCCAATTTTGATCCATCTGGTGACCAGGTCTGCTGGGTGTTCCTCCCTCGTGCTTCAAACAAAACTTTAGGCTTAGAATCTTCCTCAATAGAGGAAAGGTAAATTTTTCTTCTTAAACTGTAAGTCACAAGATTTTCAACTGGAGATACAACAGGATTGCTTCCCAGCCCTATTCGCCAGGGTTCTCCTCCTTCCATTTTTATAGCCCAAACAGCTTGTTCAACTCCTTCGGGGTCGGAAGTGGGATTAGGGTATTCTCCTGATTTATTTGCAGAGCCACCTCTAACGTAGACGATTATTGTTCCATCAAAGTTAAAAGCAAGTTGGCCTAACTCCTGTCCATCATCTAAAGTATAGCCTGTGAGTTGTAATGCCTTGTAATCAGGGCCTTTTGCTATCCAGATATTCCGTTTTCCTTGCCAGTTAAAGACCCAAACAACAAGATCTCTGCTAGGGGAAGACACAAGATTCGACGGAAAAGCATAACTCATAACAGCTTCAAGGGTAAAAGAGTAAGCCAGATAAGGCGTTAAAAACACAAACAAAATGATAATAAGCCAGAAAGAGCTAAATCTCTGCTTAAAAATTGTTAAATTCATTCTCTTCCCTCCTTTTCTTGATTTTTTCATTTTTATTATCATTTTAGCTGTTTTTAAACAAAAAAGAAATTGACAAAATCCAAGCCTAAAAAGAATAAGAAACTTTGAATACGATGCCTCTGCCAGGAGCATCCACTCCTTTTTCGTCAGCACTCAAACGATATGTACGGTTTAAGATATTTTGGGCAACAGCAATCAGCGTGATATTTTTATTGAATTTATAGCCAAAAATTGTGTTCAAGAGGGTATATCCTTTTGTTTCAATTTCGAGAGGACCAGGGTCTTCCTTGGCGGCAACTAAAGTGATTTTTGGCTCTACCCAGAACTTGCCAGGAGAGTACTTTACCCAAAAGGTAAGACGGGAAGAGGGAATATAATTAAGGGCAGTATTGGTGCCCTTTTCTCTGCCCTTCATATGGTGGAAATTAACAAACAACTCACAATCTTCAATCAACCACATATAGACTTCACTCTCAACACCAGTGATACGACCATTGGTCAGATTCCTGTAATAATACTCGTCTTCACTTGAACCGCCGTATTTTTGGATCATATCGCTTACAAAATTGCTGAAACCATAAATTGAGGCGTAAAATTTTTCATGAAAGTATCTCAAACCTAAATCCAGGTTTATACTTCTCTCGGATTCCAGGTTTACATTCCCAAAGACTGTTCCTCTACCCGTCAGTCCAGTGTAAAACAACTCGCTAATTGTTGGAAATCGAAAGGAACGGCCCAGGTTAGCCAACAGTGAAAGACGAGGGGTTACCTGAAATATAGAGCCAATATATACAGTGAATGACTGGTCGCTTCTTGAAATCATATTCGCTGAGTCAGTAAAATTGCTGGTGTTGATATAATCAAAGCGTGCACCCAAATTCACAGATAAATATGACGATATCTGAATCTTGTCATCGATATACAAACCGAAATTATTTCTTCGGGCATCAAGAAGGGAGGTTTCTTCTGTTTTTTTTGTGAGATTGCCGTAATCATCAAAGATCCATTCAGTGTTCCTATCTTTTACACTGCGGCGTCCGAAAATGTCGAGCCCAAAATTTAGAGTGTGGCTTCTGCCCAATTCCTTTCCGCCCCGAAGCTTGAACCCGAAATTGATGCCCTCAATTCTGGCCAGGTTTCTTTCTTTCACTGTCAGGGATTCTCTTAAATTTTCTTTCTGAGTATCCAGCATTGAGGGGAAAAGATAAAAGCTGGCACTCAAGGTATCCAAATGGAACCTGTTTTTTATCTTGAAACCCAAGATGAAGATAGCATTCCTCTCCTTAGGGTACCAGCGTGGTTTGAATTTAGCAGCAGGACTGGGTTTGCCGATGTCTATACCTTGATAGTGAAATAAGGTGAGATAGAACTCAGAATCATTTCCCTGTATATTAGCCTTTAGCAGAAGGTCATAATCCGAGTAATGGGATTGTTCTATTATACCAGTTGGTGAAGAGTAATCGCTGGCTTTCTTTCCATTGGCTGCAATCATATAACCGAATTTCCCCTGTGACCCAGTTAAACTAACCGAAGCAGCTCCTTCCTTTCTAACAGTATTGTAACCGAGCCGGGCATTTCCTCTGAGTGGGGCATGAGACTCGGGTGATTTAGTAACAATGTTAATAATCCCCCCGATGGCGCCAGAGCCGTGGAACACCGAATAAGGTCCGCGGTTTACCTCGATATGATCAATATCATTGAGATTGATAAAAGATGCACTCGCACCTATGCGCCTTTCAGAGGTAATTCGAACTCCATCAACAAGAAGCAGAATTCGATGTTCCGCGAGTCCCCTTATTGCTGGAACCATGGAATACCCCCCACTGCCAACCATCACCACTCCAGGGATCTTCTCAACAGCCTCAGCAACGTTGGCTATTCCCAATTCAGTTAATACACTGCTGGGCAGTATGGTGCGGTGAGATGGCAGGCTAACATCTATTATGGAATCTGCTTCAGCCGTTACAGTTATCTCTTCCTTAATAGTCAGAAGTATTGGATTTTTTGCAGATAGAGCAACTTGGATAAATTTGCCTGGTTTTTCACTGACAGTGACTTTGACCATATCATCCAAATAGTCAGGGTGAGTAAATAGAATCTGGTATTCCCCTGGTGCTATCTCTTCTAGAACAAAGGTTCCATCAGTGAGGGTCTGGGTTACAACGGGAGTATCATATACCTCAACTTTGACATCAGCCAAGGGCTTCCCTTCCTGGTTTGAAACCCGGCCCCTGATAGTTCCCTTTGCGTTGGGATAGGAAATCCCAGTGATAAAAAAGATTAACAGGACAAAACAAACAGGCCTTTTCATCGCCTCTTCCTCCGAGATTATCTGTGTTGCCTTTTCTGAAATTAACGAATGTTATATTAAAAAGTATTATAGCAAAAAAGCGGCCGCTAGCAAATTGACGATTTAGATCATATAATTCGACTTCATCTCTCTTTTATAGTCTGCTTTGAGGTCTTTAGGCTTTGTTTACTGATTTGTTTAACAATTCCTTTGTCTCTGGATTTCTTCCATAAATCCTCAACTTTTTCCATGAGAATAGGGTGAAGTGTTTCAGGAGAAATTTCTTTAAGCGGAACAAGAACAAAGTTTCTCTTTTCCATTCTCGGATGAGGAATCTTTAATTCTTTTGTTAACACAACGGTTCCCTCAGCAAGTAGAATATCTATATCGATTATTCGAGGTCCTTTTGAGTAGAGAGGCTTCCTCATCATTTTTTTCTCGACTTTTTTTACTAAATTTAGAAAATTGAATGGATTGAGGACTATCTCAACCTCAACAATTTGGTTGAAAAACCAAGGCTGGGAGGGAAGATCAACCGGTTGAGTCTCGTAGATAGATGAAGACTTAATGATTTTCATCCCTTCTTCTTCCAGAAAAGCAAGAGCTTGCGCGAGATTTTTCCCTCTATCTCCGAGGTTGCTGCCGAGGCTCAAAAAATATCTCATCCTCATACAGTAGATAGTAAACAGTTATGAGCAAGAAGAAAATTTAACACTTATTAGGCACTTCCTTTAATTTTGTGAAAAACGATAATATATCAGAAGGATGAAAAGTTCAAATAACAAAATAACTCGATTTTTCCAGCCTGTTATGCCATTATCAAGAATAAAATAGAATGACAACACAAAAAATAGAAAAGTGGCGATTGGAAGAGTTAGCTCTTGTCTTGAATCATCTGAGTGAATTATTAAGAAAAGGTAACAACCGAGAATGGGCAAATGTCTTTTATCATTTTCACACTGAGGCACAGAATATTATCTCAAGCCGAGAATTTGATTTAGATCCATTAAAGAAGCTCATCCAAAATATCAAGAATTGTTTTCTTAGACTGAGCTCTTTTAAAAATTTAGTCTTTTGGCCTAAAGATTCAGGAGAGAATGAAAAAATCAACCAAGATTTTCAGCATTCCAGAGCTCGCCTCCTTAAGATTCTCGAGGACATGGAACAGCGGACAATTGAATACATAAATTGAAGGAAAATCTCGAGAAAAGCTAAAGTTCGAACAACCCAAATCTTTTTAAAACTCTAAGAACAGCTATTGTAACCCAGAGATTGTTTTCTAAAGAAGATTTCGTTATCCTTGCTTCCCAATAACCATCTTTATTCTGATTCCTCATTAGCCATCTGAGTGCTTGCTGGATCTTCTCATTCTTTATATCAAAGCTAATTTTAGAAAGAGAATCAAGACTACTCAATATATCAGTGGCCCAGAAAGGATAAGTGATTTCTTCCCAAAAAGAAGAAAAGCGACGGTCTTCATATTTATCTGCCTTGAAAATACGACTCACCAACAACTCCCCTGCTTTCCATGCCTCTTTTCTTTTTCTCCAGGTAGGAGAGGCTGCAAAAGCTCGAAGCACCATTCCGGTAACAAGATGAGAAAAAGGTTGAGATTTATCAGGTTTAACAGGGTCAAGTTTCATTTGAGCTTCGAAATTATAGCGGGACCTGAGCTCCTTTTTATCTATAGTTCGGTAAGGAATGACCCATCCTCCATCGTCCTGTCTGTTTTTTAAAATCCATCGAAATCCCTTTTGCGTTCTT
>JAUWYH010000211.1 GCA_030615975.1 Candidatus Aminicenantota bacterium | reverse complement strand
GCAAATGGTATTATTTTGATGGGAAAAATTGGGTGCAATCTAATCCGCCTTCTCTTGAGGAAGGGAAAGTGATTTGTATTTATTGCGGGTTTGAGAATAAATTAGAAGTTGAGGTTTGTACTCGCTGTGGCGAGAACATTGGAGAAAAACAGGATTACTGCCCTAAGTGTGGAGAGAAATTGGAGGAACCTTATCTGGATTGTCCATACTGCAATCAAGAAGGGAAAGCCTTGGAAAAAATTAAAGAAGAAACATCAGATGATGATAAAAGAGCTCCTGTTGTATTCCGCTCTCTGAGCCCTCTCTCTTTCCTTTTCTTCTTAGGAGTATCTGGAATTTTTGTTGGCATTCTTTTCGGGGCATTCGCTGGGGCGACAGATTTTTTTAATAAGATAGTGATCATTATGCCTTCTTTTTTTCGTGAACTTCAGGGAACAATAATCGGAGGAATCTTATATGCAGTTTTTGGAGGAGTTCTTGGATTTGTGGTTTTTGGTTTGGCGGGTTTTTTTATTGCTCTTTTTATCAATTTTATCTCTTTTTTTGCAGGAGGCATCAAGGTCCGCCTTGATTAAAAAGGAGTGGTTCATTTCCCATTTAGTTGTAAAAATTAATACCTTTTTTGCAGAATGCTATTTCTGTTTCACAGAATGTCATTCCTGCGTAAGCAGGAATGACAAAAAGGAGATGCGAGAAATGTAGGGTCCGCTTCCCAAGCGGACCATATATAGAGAATTAAGGAATGAATCATATATTTTTTAGACATTTGTTCATAAACCGTAAAATATATTTATTCAGGCCCGATGGGGGCATCGGGCCCTACATTTACAATTTACTCTTATTATTTTTTAATTTATTCAGTGCATAGGCTATCTGTCCTAATGAAATTGACTCATCATTTGGAGAATAATTTATCGGCCTGAGCACATTAAAATCCTTTTTTTCCAGCAGCTTTGTGGCTTGATGAAGAAGTTTTTTATTTAGAAATACACCACCAGTAAAAACAACAGTATCTATGCCATAATCTCTTCTTGCTTTCTCAGATATAAAAACTATAACCTGAGCTAAAGTGTTATGGAATTTTGCTGAAATAAAAGAAACAGGGATATTCTGTTGCAAATCTTTTAATATGGATTTAATCGTCTGAGAAAAAGAAATTTGAAAAGGAATTGAGATGCCTTCAACAGAGAATCTGTAGCTTTCATTTATGCCTTTTTTAGCAACCGATTCCATTCTCATCGGTGCTTCTGCTTCGTATTCAGCCTCTAAAGGAGAAAGGCCAACAAGATAGGAAACAGCATCAAACAGCCTGCCGCAACTTGAAGAAGGAGGGCTGTTGATATTCTGTTCTATCATTTTTTCTATGCCTTTAATTTTATTCTTGCTTACTTTTTCGAGAGCTTTCACTTTGGGATACTTATATCCAAAAGTATCTAGAAGATAGGAAAGCGTCATTCGCCAGGGTTGCTTTGAGGCCAAATCTCCTCCAGGCAAAGGCACATATTTAAAATGAGCAAGTCTTTGAAAGGAAGAGTAATCAGCCAGAAGAAACTCTCCTCCCCAGGCACTTCCATCTTCTCCATATCCGTAACCATCAAAAGCCACTCCAAGAACTTTTTTTTCGGGAGGGATTTTGTGTTCAAGAAGCGGTGCCAATACATGTGCGAAATGGTGTTGAACCTGAATGTGAGGAAGGCCTGATTTCTGAGCATGCCTTGTGGTGTGAAAGTCGGGATGGAGATCAGAGACTACAACTTCTGGTTTGACTTCGAAAAGACGAGTAAGATGAAGGATTGTCTCCTCAAAATATTTATAATTCGAGTATTCATCGAGATCTCCTAAAAATTGGCTGGTGATTACGTACCCGTTCTTGTAGAGAGAGATTGTATCCTTGAGCTCTCCTCCAAGGGCTAGAATATGATGAGGAGAGTCCAGTGCTGAGGGAACTCTTTGAGGGAAGGGGACATAGCCTCGTGCTCGCCTTAAAAAAAGAGGCAAATTATCCACTATTTTCAGCACAGAATCATCGGCTCTCATTTGGATAGGACGATTATGAGTTAAGATGTAATCACAGAGTTCCTCAATCCCTTCCTCTTCCTCTTTCATGATAGGAGCGTCCTTTTTGTTTGAGCTTGTGGCAACGATCAACTCAAGCTCTTTGAGCAGTAGATAGTGGAGAGGAGTGTAGGGGAGCATGAATCCCAATTCATCCAGGTAGGGAGCGATTCCTTTGATATCTTTCTTTTTCTGAAGAAGAACAATCGGACGGCGGGCTGAAAAAAGCTGGATTTTTTCTGCAGGGTTAATAAAAGCATATTTTTCGATGATTTCAGTATCAAGGGCCATTAATGCCAATGGCTTGGTTTTACGTTCTTTTATTTTTCTGAGTTTGAGCACAGCTTCATGATTGAGAGCAGAGCAAACAAGATGAAATCCACCCAAGCCTTTGATTGCCAGAATTTTCCCTTCTTTTATAAGGGAGGATGCTTTTTTGATTCCTCGTTTTATTTCTTTTCCTGATTTAGCCTCAAGGAGTTTCACTTGAGGTCCGCAGACTGGGCAGGCAACGGGCTGGGCGTGATACCTTCTATCAAGGGGATTTGTATATTCTATTCGGCAGTCTTTACACATTTTAAAGCTTTCCATTGTGGTTTGTTTCCGGTCATAAGGAAGGGATTTAACTATGGTGTAACGAGGACCACAATCTGTACAATTGATGAATGGATAGCGAAACCTTCTATCTGAGGGCAACATCATTTCTCTGAGGCATTCCTTGCAGATGGAGATATCAGGAGAGATAAATACAAAGCTTTCGCCCTGCTTAGTTTTTTTTATCTGGAAATCCTTGAGATGAAGGAAGGCGGTAGGTTTTATGGTCATTTTTTCAATCAGGGATAGAGGAGG
>JAUWYH010000019.1 GCA_030615975.1 Candidatus Aminicenantota bacterium | reverse complement strand
ATGAGATTGAAATCGAAGGAGACACGACTCTTGAAGAAGTTCAGAAAAAAACGAAAACTTGGGATATTGGCCTGATTAGGGTTGATGAAGTCGACTGCGGCATAAAGGTCCTCTGCGGCGAACCCTATTGCAGCGGCGGGTGTCACGGTATTCTTCTAGACTGGCTCTACATGATCAAAGACAGAAAGCCTAAACTCTGGAAAAAGCTTCCTTCTTGGACAGTTGTCCTGGGTAAATATGATGGTGATGTCTCAGCCAGGAGATTAATGGTTATTGGCACTTGTTCTGAAATTCTGGGAAAGATTAAGGCTGGAAAATCAAGAAGAATCAGAGGCTGCCCTCCCAAGCATAAAGACCTCGTTCTGTGGCTCTTCCTAAAAACTGGTATTATAAATCCTCTCTTTAGGTTCGATCTCATCATAGATACATATTTCTATCTTTTTCTTTCTTGGGTCAAAAGATTCATCAAAGGTAGGATGTAAATCACATGGACACAAGACTAATCATTGATAACAGGCGAGTTGAAACGCCACAAAAAATAAAATCCATAAACCCGGCAACTTTGGAACCCGTGGGTGAAGTCTGCCTTGCTTCCTCTAAGGAATGCAGGGAAGCTGTTCAAGCAGCAAAAAGTGCTTTTTATATCTGGAAAGACGTTGACCTTGAGGAAAAAAAGAAAATTTTCCAAAGAGCAAAAAAAATCCTTCTCCGCAGATCGAACGAAACAGCTCGTCTAATCACAAATGAGAAAGGTTCTCCCCTTGTTGAATCCTTATCCGTAGAAATATTGGGAGCTCTTGATGCCCTGGACTACTACAGACAGAACATGCATAAACCGTTAAAGACAAAAAAGATGAAACATCATGTTGTCCTTTTTTTCCATAAAAAAAGTTCTTTTCACTTTCAACCTTTAGGTGTTACACTCATCATCTCGCCATGGAATTTTCCTTTTCTGATTCCTTTTTATGACGTGCTGAGTTCTCTTGCAGCTGGAAACACAGTTATTCTCAGGCCTTCAACATCAACTCCTTTAGCGGCACTTCTTCTCGGTGAAATCTTTATGGAAGCTGGGATCCCTCCTGGTATTTTAAATATTGTAAATTGCAAGGTTCCACTTGCTGAAGAAATGATATCAAACCCAGATATTCAAACTATTATGTTCACTGGAAGTGTTCCCACAGGCAAACGAATAATGGAACTTGCCAGCCGAAATTTAGCCAATATTGTTCTTGAATTGGGAGGAAAAGATCCGATGATTGTTCTCAAGGATGCTGATCTTGAAAGAGCTTCCAAAGGAGCAGTTTGGGCAGGTTTCATGAACAGTGGGCAGAGCTGCGGTTCTGTGGAGAGAGTTTATGTCTCCAGAGAAATTGCGGAGGAATTTATCGAGCGCGTTTTGAGTCTTACAGAGAAATTAAAAGTAGGTCATCCTCTTGAACCTGAAGTTGACATGGGACCGATGACTACTCTCCGACAATTAGAAGTTGTAGAAGAACATATTGAAGACGCCAAAGGAAAAGGAGCCCGGGTATTATATGGAGGGAAAAGGATAAAGGACCTCCCTGGTTATTTTCTCCAGCCAACGATCCTCTCAGAAGTCAACCACTCTATGAAAGTTATGCAGGATGAAACATTCGGACCTGTCCTGCCGATCATGACCTTTTCTGATCCAGAGGAAGCTGTTTCTCTAGCTAACGACTGCCGCTACGGCTTGACTGCTTCTATCTGGACAAGTGATAAAAAAATGGCTTCATGGATGGCTGAAAAAATCGAAGCAGGTTCTGTCACTGTGAACGACCACATGTTTTCCTTTGTGGAGCCTGGGGCAATATGGGGAGGAATTAAGCAGACGGGATTGGGTCACTCCCATGGACCATTTGGTCTTCGGGAACTGGTAAATATCAAATTTATCAGTCTAGACTTTGCTAAAAAAAGGACCCAACTCTGGTGGTATCCCTACAATGCTAGATGGTCAAAGGTGTTAGAAAAATCTCTAATCTTTTTTCATTATGAACGGTTATTGGAAAAAACTAAAGCTATGTTTTCCCTTATAGCTTATTTACCCACGATAAAGGCAGGAATTCCTATCTCTAATTTTATAAAGAGTCTTCCCCGGCTCTTCAGAAAATGAAAAAAAAGGTGAGTCTTATTGGGCTGACAGGAACAAATGGTGCAGGTAAAGGAGAAGTGGCGGCTTTTTTCAGAAAAAAAGGTTATGCCTACTTTTCCCTATCTGATCTGATCCGGGATGAACTCAAAAAAAAGGGGAAACAAACGAGCCGGGACAACTTGATCCAAATGGGAAATCGATTAAGAGAAAAATTTGGGCCTGATATCCTGGCGAGGCTTGTTATGAAAAAGATTATGGGAAAAGCCGTTATAGACAGCATTCGAAATCCTAAAGAAATCGAATACCTGAGAATGCAAAAAAATTTTATCCTTCTGGCGATCGATTCCCATGTTGAGTTAAGATATGAAAGAGTGAAAAAAAGAGGAAGAGCGGAATCAGCTTCAACTCTTCAGGAGTTTATCGAGAAAGAAGCCGAAGAGATGACGAATCGCAAGAAAGCCCAGCAGTTGCGAAACTGCATGAGGCTTGCAGATTTCAAAATTGATAATAACGACACACTCGAAAGTCTATATCAAAAGCTGGAGAAATTATTATGAGGACGAAAAGAATCTCCAAAGATGAATACTATCTAAATATTGCCAATGAGGTAGCCAACCGGAGCACCTGTTTTCGCCGATCTATAGGCGCTATCATTATCCGTGATGACCAAATCATATCCACAGGATACGTTGGAGCTCCGAGAAAAACCAAAGATAGCTTTGAACATGGTTTTTGCCTGAGAGATAAACTCAATATCCCTCACGGCCAGCGCTACGAGCTGTGTCGCAGCGTTCATGCCGAACAAAACACCATTATCAACGCAGCCCGAGCAGGTGTGAACATCTTGGGAGGCGACATATACATCTTTGGCAGCGTCTCCGGAAAAGAAGAGCCTATTAACGCCTTTCCTTGTTTTATCTGTAAAAAGATGATTATCAATGCAGGCCTTAATCGCATCATCTGCTCCACTTCGGATGGAAAAATGAAAATTTTCAGAGTGAATGACTGGATTAAGGATTGGCAAGAAGGAGATATTCTCGATGATAAGAGTCAATATGGGTAAAAAGATTTTTTTCATCCTTTTCTTTTCATTTCTCCTTATCAATTTCCCTATTTCGGCCAGGAGGCAGGAGAAGGAGCCCGTGGCTGAAGAAAAAATAAGCTTGCTTAAACTTCTGGATATCACTCCCTCCCCTGAATCTATGGATTATGTCCAGAATAAAACTCAATTTCAGCTCCATACCCTTCTTACAGAACAGCGACATTCCAAAACCTGGAATCTAAGTGAAAGAATCCAAAAAGATTACGAGAGCGGTCTGAAGGTGCTTCTTTCTGTAGATGAAGATATAGTGGAAAGGCTTGACGGTTTAGCCAAAGAAAAAGAAGTTTTGGAAAGAGCTGTTCAGGCAATAGAAAATGCTCTTCTCTCTAAAAACAAAATATATATTTATGGCTGCGGAGCCACCGGACGATTGGCCAAACAAATGGAAAGCACTTTCTGGCGCCCTTTCTGGAGAAAAATCAAGGAAAGAAAAAAGATCTGGCTAAAGATCAAACCTCATCTCGGGGAATACATCGAAGATCGGCTGATTGGAGAAATGACAGGTGCAGACAGGGCTCTGATCAGCTCCTTGGAAGGGTTTGAAGACTTGCAGCTTATCGGACGCCTCCAGCTTGAAGACAGGAAAATAAAAAAAGGAGATGTCGTTTTCTGCGTCACTGAAGGAGGAGAAACATCGTCTGTTATCGGGACAATACTTGCTGCACTCGACCAGTGGAAAAAAGAAAAAGATTACAAGCCAGAAAAAAGCAGAAGCAAGCTCTTTTTTGTTTATAACAATCCTGAAACAAGGCTTCTTCCTTTTGAACGAAGCCGAAAAGTCCTTGAAGAACCGGGAATTTCAAAGATAAATCTGACAACAGGCCCTCAGGGGATAACAGGATCGACTCGTATGCAGGCAACAACCATAGAAACGTTCGTCATTGGCAACATTCTTCAAACCGCTATTGACCGCACATTCCGTAACATCCTCTCGAAAAAAGAAATGGCAAAAATAGGGTTTAAAGATCCGATTATTCTCGAAGAAAAACTAAAAGACTTCGCTCTTATCCTTATCAAACTAAAAAAGAGTCTACCCGCCCTAGCTAAATTCACAGAACTTGAGGCCGAGACATACAAAACAGGACATTTTTCCACTTATTTTGCCAAAAAAGGACTGATTACTGTTTTTATCGATAGCACAGAAAGGAGTCCCACTTTCCGTCTTTTCCCTCTGGATACGGTCAAAGAACGAAAAAGAAAATGCTGGATTCAGGTCTGGACTGCTGTCGCAAGCCTTAAAGAAGCCTGGCAGGCCTTCCTCGGGAGGCCATTCAGAGGACTCTCCTCTGAATTCTACAAAAAGCCTTTTGAAGAAGAAATACAAGATCCCTTTCTCAAAAAAGCAGCTCTTGAGAGTCTTAAAAACGCTGGAGAAAACCAACAATTTCTTTATGATTTTTCCTTGTCTGATTTCAACCTGAAAAATCGTGCTCCCAATCCCAAAGACCTTGGAGTTGCCGTTCTCCTCAACCCTGAAGAAAGGGAGCTTGAGAAAAAGGACTCCTACTTTAGAATATTTATCGATCTTTTTTTAAAGAAGGAAGCTAGATTAGCTCTTATTTTTATCACAGAAAGATCTCAAAAGGACATCTCAAAAAAAATCAAAAAAATTCCTGGGTTTGAGGAAAATGGAAAAAACTCTTTAGTCATCATAAACGTAAAAGAAAAAAACGACCCCTTTAGTCTTAACCAACAGATTGCACTTAAAGTTCTCCTAAATGCTCACTCTACTGCTGTCATGGCCCGATTGGGGAAAGTCATCGGAAACACCATGACCAATGTCAGCCCAAGCAATCTCAAGCTCATAGGCCGAGCGACCTACCTCATTCAGTCCCATGTGAACGACATCTTGAGGCAGACCAAGTGGGTAAAGCTTTGTGGTATCCGAAAACCCATATCCTATGGTGAAGCCAATGCTGTTTTGTTTGATGTTATAAAATTCCTTAAAGGTAAAAAACAAAGGGCCGGCCAGACAGCTGAAGTGGCTCTATCTATAATTCGCATCCTTGAATCTTTCCGACTTAAAAAAGGTATATCCCCCGAGGAAGCTTTCACTATCGTAAAGAAGACAGGACTAAGCCGATATCTCTCAAATGTCACTTCTCAATAAAGATAAAACATACTGAGTGCCCGGAATATTTTACATTTCTTCTTAAACGCAGCAAGTATTTGATCTATCGTTAGCTTTAGTGGCTGCGAACGATTTCCTTGACCCGCATGAGCTGAACTTGGTAGGAGCGCTCCATCTCTTCCAGCCTCCCTGAAATGTAATTTATGGTCTCTTTGATATTTGGAATCAGGGTGTGTTCAAGGGCATTGACGCGCCGACGTGTGGTTTCAATCTCGTGAGAAAGAAGCTCGACTGCCTTCCAGAGGCGAGCCATTTCCATTAAATCTCCGAGCAGCTCCTTGACCTTCTTCATGCCGATATCCAGTTCACTCTCTGTATTCAAAAAATCGTAATCAGAAATTTTGAGTTCCTTGACTTCAAACCTGGGTATAGAAAGGTTAAATATCCTCTCTTCCTTCGTCTCCAAAATCAATTTTCCTTCTGGTATCAGGTTCTCCAATTCTTTTTTTGTTTTCTGAGTGCGGACAAAGGCAAAGGAAAGGAAAATTTTCTCCAATTTTGTGCTTACCTTTTCCTGGAGATCATAAAGATGCTTCATAATTTCTAAGAAACGGCGCATGATTTCTTCGAGTTTATCTTTAAGAAGTTTGTGTCCTCTTTCAGCTAGCACAAGCCGGCGGCGGAGCCGCATCAGCTCCATTCTGTTGGGATTAACAGCGAGTCTCATTTCTCTTCAGAATAATATTTTTCTAAATATTCGGGACGAATTCTCTTAAGTTCTTTTCGAGGAATGGTGTGGAGAAGCTTCCATCCCAGATCCAAGGTGTTGATTATAGAACGCGACTCAAATTCACCCTGCCTGACAAACTCATCTTCGAATAGACCGGCAAAACTCAAATACAGCTTATCTATATCCATTAATGCTGCTTCTCCAAGGATCAAAGCCAGCTCCCTGGCTTCCTTCCCTCGAGCATAGCAGGCAAAGAGCTGGTTGAGAACATCTGCGTGGTCTTCTCGTGTTTTTCCTTCCCCGATTCCTTTATCCTTGAGACGAGAAAGGCTGGGAAGAACATCTATAGGAGCGTAGATGCCCTTACGATGAATCTCTCGACTGAGCATAATCTGCCCTTCTGTAATATAGCCGGTTAAATCCGCTATCGGATGAGTTTTATCATCCTCAGGCATGGTTAATATAGGAATAAGAGTAATAGAGCCTTTTTTGCCCTTTATCCTCCCTGCTCGCTCGTACATCGAAGCCAGGTCGGTATATAAATATCCAGGATATCCTCTCCGGCCGGGAATCTCTTTGCGAGCTGCGGATATCTCCCGAAGAGCTTCAGCATAAAAGGTCATATCTACAAGAATCACCAGAACATGCATATCTAAATCAAATGCCAAATATTCCGCACAGGTTAAAGCCAAACGTGGTGTAGCAATTCGCTCGATAGGAGGCTCATTGGCTAAATTGAGAAAAAGCACTGCTCTTTCCAGGGCTCCAGTGTTGCGAAAATCCTCGATGAAAAAGTTAGCCTCTTCGAAGGTAATCCCCATTCCCCCAAATACAACAGCAAATTTCTCCTCTTTTCCCAAAACAGCAGCTTGCCGAGCAATTTGGGCGGCAATTCGAGCATGGGGCAATCCGCTTCCTGAAAAAAGAGGCAACTTCTGGCCTCTGACCAAAGGATTCATCCCATCAATTGTAGATATTCCAGTCTGGATGAATTCAGAAGGGTAATCGCGGGCATCAGGGTTTATTGGGCTTCCAGTGATATCAAGCATTTTTTTTGCGATTATCTGAGGCCCTCTATCTTTAGGTCTCCCCGAACCGTCAAATATGCGCCCGATAATCTCTTCTGAAACACCGAGCTGCTGCGAACGCCCCAGGAATCTCACCCGAGACTTATCCACATCCAGGCCAAAAGTCCCCTCAAAGACTTGAACAATTGCTTTCTCTGTAGAAACATCGAGAACCGAACCACGGCGGAAAAGTCCATCACCACTCTCGATCTCCACTAATTCGCCGTATTTTACATCCTCAATTTTTTCAACAATAACCAAAGGTCCCACAATGTTGGAAACAGTTAAATACTCTTTATACATTTTGCCCCTCACTCCTTGCTCTGTAACAATTTCTTGAATGTGTTGTCGACCTCAATATAAATCTCGAGCATGTCGGAATCTTCTTCAGGAAGAAACTTCATTTTAGAAATCTTCTCTCTTACTTCCAGATTAACGATCTCATCCAGACTCCTCCCCTCTTCAAGGGCCCTAAGACCTTGGTGGTGAAAGTGGATGATTGTTCGAAGCATCAAATACTGTTTCCTTAAAGATGTGTATGTATCTTGAGGATGAAAGGCATTCTGATGGAGAAAATCTTCTCGGATGGAGCGCGAAGACTCGAGGATAAGCCTTTCTCTCTCAGATAGAGATTCGACTCCTACCAAGCGAGCGATCTCTTGAAGTTCTGACTCTTCCTCAAGAAGCTGCATGGTTTCCTGTCTGATAGCTATGAAATCCTCAGCCACCTGGTTCTTTAGAAATCCTTTGATATTCTCTATGTAGAGAGAATAGCTTAGTAGCCAGTTTATGGCGGGGAAATGACGCATGTTTGCCAGCTTGTCATCCAGAGCCCAAAAGACCTTGACTACTTTGAGTGTGGACTGGACGACAGGATCTGAGAGGTCTCCTCCTGGAGGGGAAACAGCTCCAATAACACTCAAAGCCCCCATTCTTCTATCTGATCCCAGGCAGATGACTTTTCCGGCTCTTTCATAGAATTCAGCAATACGGCTTGCCAAATAGGCGGGATAACCTTCCTCACCAGGCATTTCTTCCATTCGTCCTGAAATTTCCCTCAATGCTTCTGCCCATCGGCTTGAAGAATCAGCCATAAGAGCTACTGAATAGCCCATATCCCTGTAATACTCGGCTAAAGTCATCCCGGTATATATAGAGGCCTCTCTTGCAGCAACAGGCATATTTGAGGTATTGGCAATGATGATTGTCCTTTCCATAAGGGGGCGTCCTGTATGAGGATCCTTCAAATCCGGAAAGCTTAAAAGGAGATCGGCCACCTCATTCCCTCTCTCCCCGCAGGCGACAAAGACAATAATCTGGGCGTCTGACCATTTGGCAAGCTGATGCTGGACAACCGTCTTTCCACTCCCAAAAGGACCTGGCACACAGGCTGTTCCACCTTTGGCTATAGGAAAGAGAGTATCAAGAACCCTCTGTCCTGTAGTAAGGGGCTCCTCGGGCATGAGGCGCTCATAGACTTCCCTGTTTTTCCGGATAGACCACGTCTGGTACATCTTCATCTCTTTCAATCCATTCTCGGTCTGTATCCGGGCCACTATTTCCTCGATGGAAAACTTCCCTTTCTTGATTTCCACAATCTTCCCGGCTGAACCATAAGGCACCATGATTCTGTGTTTTACCAGAGGGGTCTCCTCCACTTCTCCCAGAAAATCTCCTGGTGAAACCTCTTGTCCTTGTTTAACAAGAGGTAAAAAATTCCATTTTTTCTCCCGATCGAGAGGAGGCAGCTCAATTCCTCTGGTCACAAAATCTCCTTTTTGACTTCTTATGACATCCAACGGTCTTTGAATTCCGTCATAAATAGAGCCTATAAGACCTGGACCTAACTCCACACTCAAAGGTTTGCCTGTTAAAAACACAGGCTCCTCAGGACCGATTCCGGTTGTATCTTCATAGACCTGGATAAAAGCCATGTCTTCCTTGAGTTCGATGATTTCTCCAATAAGGCCCAATTCGCTTATTTTAACCATATCATACATCTTGGCCCCCAAACACTCTGAGGCAACAACCAAGGGGCCTGCAACTCGAATAATTTTACCTTGTTTCATCTTTTTCCCTTCTTTTAACTAAAGAATCTGAACCCGTGGCTTTAATAGCCATCTCTCTCATCATTCTATCCAGATAGTCTGTGACCTTTCGGTAATCCGAAAATCCAACAACGACAGGGCAGAATTTTTTTTCTAAAGCCTCTCTCTCCTTCTCTAAAGGCTCTAAGAGACTCTCATGTAAAAAACAGAGAGCAAAATTTTCCTTATTTATGCTTTCCATAACTTCTCTTGCTTCCTCCACATTTTTTGGAGAAAATACTTTTATCCCTAGTGCTCTAAAAGCAAAGACAAGGTCCGAATCCCCGACAATTGCCACTTTATCAAACATAGGTCTCACTTATCCTCTGTTTTAAAAATTCGGTGGGAATATGATTCAGATTCCCAACTCCCACAAGCCTCACAAGGCTTAATTCTCTTTTCTTTGCCAGAACATAAGCAAATACTGGCTCGGGTCCAAACACGATATATTTCGCTCTCCTTAAATAAGTCATCAAAAAGTCCTCAATTCCTCGCTCCAATTCGACAAACGTCTCGCTCTCTTCAAGGGCATCTGTACCCTTGGTCCAGAGATCATTATAAGGAGAAGATCGAAGCTTCTCTCCAATTTCCGAAAAAGAAAGCTCATAGTTTTGAAGGAAGATTCTCTTCTCCAAAAAACCGCCCTTTAAAACCAGGCCAAAATAATCTTCTGGAGAAAGCCCTGAATATTTTGACCGAGACAATATTTTGATGTTAAGAAGATCAATTTTGTATCGCAGGTAATCTTTAATAAAAACATTACCTGCTCTCTCAGCAAGAGCCAATGCTTTATCCGGCCGAGACTCATCGATGATTGTGCTTAAAATATCTTCTTCGAGGATCAACTCCTTCATCAAGCGATACACATTTTCCTCTTCTTTCTCGATGAGCACATCTAACTCATCTGAATTTTGGATTTTGACCATCTCCTCTTGAAAATCTCCAACATCAAATATGATTTTCATGGCTGAAGTAAAATCCCTTTCCTCAGAAGCCTCACTGAAGACAGCCCTTGTTATCAATTTTCTCTCTAAAACGCGGATTCGTCCTACTGCATAAGCATAAGCGAGCCTAGAAGGCTTTTTCATATTTTTAAGACCTCGACTATACAGTTTTCAAGTTTAGGACGAAGCTCTTCCTTCAATTTTTCCTGATTAAAGGACTCCTCTCGTTCTCCATCTTTGAGGATGATTTTCTTTTTCATTCCCTTCTTTTCCAGGATTTCGCTCCGAAAAGCTCTTTCGAGAACTTCTTCTATTTGCTCTTTTTTGCGAGTGAGAAGCTTAATTTTCCTCTCCAGGCGTGCTTGGGTGATGAGGCTACTCGCTTCAAGATGAGCCTCTCTTTCTGCTTCTTTTTGTAAAGCCTCTGCAAGCTCGGAAGCTTCCTTTCGGGCATTCTCTTTTACTTCTTTCGCTTTCTTCTGATTCTCAAGGATAATTCTTTTTGCCTCAGCCTGAGCATCATCGTTGATTTTTTTCAGGATTTTCTCTAAGCTCATGTTTTTTCTATCCCAGCTTTATCCCGTTGAGAAGGAGAATAGTGATGAGCAGTCCCAGGACTGCATAAGTTTCCACCAAGGCAGCCATAATCACAGGTTTCATCAGGTCTTTGGGCTGTTTGGCTACCATATAAACGCCAGAAGCACAGACTTTTCCCTGTTGAATCCCCGATACGAGCCCTGCAAAAGCAACTGGCAAGCAAGCAATGAGAATCTGCCAGCCTTGGTCAGTCGCAGGAGTGACTATGGTGCCAGTAGTCAGACCTAATTTCAAGATGACCAAAAAGGCACTTAAAAATCCGTAGATTCCTTGAGTGCCTGGAAGAGCGACGAGCAAAAGAAGGCTGCCAAACTTTTCCGGATCTTCACTCATGACTCCGCTGGATGCCTGACCTGCAAGACCAACGCCTATGGCTGAACCAATACCGCCGAGTATAGCGGCAAGGGCTCCTCCCAATATTGCAACGGTCAAACCTAACTCCATTTCTTCCACCTCCTTAAATTCTCTCTGCGCAAATTTATTCAGATAAATTCAATATACTTTGATTCTAACTCAAAAGCCTTAAAGGGCTTGCCTCCTGGTTCGAAGAACTTGCTGAAAAATTCAACAAACTGAAGACGCATGGAATGGACAAAACCACCCAAAAAGCTGATTCCTAAATTAAACAAATGACCTCCGATGAAAATCAGAGCTGCTAACAACCATCCCAGCCACGGAATTCCAAGAGCTGTCTGGCAAAGTGTATTCACCACCATAGCTATGACGCTTGTGGCCAGACCTAAAGCCAGAAGGCGTGAATAAGAAAGAACATCGGCTATGTATCGTGAGATACCATAAAGGCTATAAAGCCCCCCAAAAAATCGGGCAAAAGGATTCCGACTAGGAAAGGCAAAAAAGACAATCCCGGCTGCGCCAAAAAGAGCAAAAATTCCCCACAAAGATTGTTTGGTTATCCCGTAAATGACAGCGGAAGGAAGGAGAACTAGCCATCCACCTTGCACAAAAATTGCCTGAATGTATTCTTTGTTCTTTATTCTTGAAATCATGTTGAGGAGAGTTCCGAACCAAACCTGAATAAAGCCTAGGACAATAGAAAGCAACAAGAAAGTAAGGGGATCTTCTAGAGGATCCAAAATCATCAGCCTCCGGATGGGGAAGCCAAACCAGCCACCTAACAGAGTCCCAAAGATTACAGTTGATACTCCTAGAAGTGAAAGCAGCTTCAAGAATTGAAGCAGAGCACCCTTGGGTTTTGCGTATTTGATATAGAGAAAACTCAAGAGAGCAACTAAAAGTCCGTAGCCTGCCTCACTGACGCATAGACCGACAAATAAAAAGAAAAACGGAGCCAAGGCAACAGTCGGATCCAGAGACCTACGCTGGGGAAGGCTATAGAGTTTAGTGATAACCTCAAATGGTCTGGCTAATCTCGGATTCTCAAGAATAACAGGCGGATCTTCCTCAGGAAGAGGAGGACGTGAATAGATTTCAATAAAGTCTGCGAAAGGTCGAAGTTTGGATTTTAGTCTTCGAATATCAGAAGATCGGGCCCAACCTTCCAAGTAAGAAACACGCTCCGTTTCTCCAAGCAGACGCGAAGATGAAATTTTTTCTCGTTCGTTAAGAAGAACATCATAGATGAGCATTAATTTTTCTCTATTAATAAAAAGACTCTGACCCTTTTTTTCTAAAGTCTCAAGTTTTTTCTTTTTTTTCTTTATTTCCGCCTTGATTTTCTGTATCACATCTTCCACTCCGTCCTTCTCATCGGCGATATTCAATATGGGGTCGGTAAAAAAGAGAGGCGCAAATTTCAATTCCTTAAATTCATGTTCAAAGCGAGTTTTTTCCATCTTAGGATAAATAAGCACTAAATAAACACTCCTCTTCCCTCGGTTTATGATCTCATACCAGAGTGGTTCTATATCGGTCATTTTCTCGAAAGCCACAAGTTGAGAGAGGGGGATCCATCCAAGAAGAATTTCTGTGGAATCAGTTGGCTTCAAAGATTTGATTGGAACCTTAAAGTTTCTAAGTGGAAAAAGAAACTGCTCTTCTCTTTCTAAAAATTTTATCTCTGAAAGCACCTCGCTTTTTTCTGCCTCAATCTCTTCTATCTTCTCTAAAACGGATATGTAATCAAAATTTAGAACTTCCTCTCTCTTCTGACGGTGAAGCTGTGGCCTTTGAGCAAAAAGTTTTTTTACAAATCCTCTTTCTTCCCACATGGAAAGATAGCCTAAAGCATGAGATAAGCGATGAAGACGATAATCAATTTGTGAAATCTCAGGCGAAGAAGCACTGAGGTCTAACTCTTCAAAGTTAGCTCTTTCAAGCTGAATCAGTCCCTCCTCCTGAAGAGAAGAAAGAAGTTCCATTTTCAAACTTGCATGAGTGAGGATCTGGACTTTCTCGACTTCTGCTAATGCCATGAGCTAAACAGAGCCTCCCTCCAAAAAAAGCCTTATTTTCTCTCTAATCTTTTCAACTGCTTCCGGGATCAAAGATTCAATCCGCTTGCACATTTCCTCAGCTTCATCCTCAGCATTCTTTCTTATTTTCTCTGCTTCGGCCACGGCTTGTTTGATTATTGCCTTCTTCTTTTCTTCTGCCTCTTTCCTTGCTTTCGCTAAATACTCTTCCTTTATTCTCTTTGCTTCTTCATAAGCATCTTGAGCAATCTGCGAAGCTTTATTTTCTCGAGCATCAAGGATGAGTTTTCGAGCTTTCTCTTCAGCTTCTTTTATTTTTTGAATAGCAACAAAGGCCTC
>JAUWYH010000160.1 GCA_030615975.1 Candidatus Aminicenantota bacterium | reverse complement strand
CCGCACATACGTATTCGTGGCAGTCTGCGCAGATTCCTAGATCTAGTTCTTGACTGGTTGGTTTGGCACCAAGCAAAAATCCGATTACAACAAATGCCAAACCGATAAATCCAATCGTTTTAATAGAAGGTAATTTCATATTTATTTTCATGGTGCTCTCCTTCTTTTAATCTTCATTAAAAAACCCATGGCGTTTTTCTTGTTTTTATTTTTTTTACGATTGCCATTTCTTTTATTATATTTTATTCAATCCAGAGTTTTATTCAATCTAAAGCCTCCTTGGCAACGGACTTGATATGTTCTGACTTGAATGGTTTTTCAATGATGAGAAAGATATTGAGGTTACCTAATTGAGGCTCTATCTGATCCTTGGAAAGAGCTGAGAGAATTATAATTTTCGTTTGCGGCTGGATTTCCTTTGTTTTTTTCAGCATCTCGACAGCGTTCTCTTCGTTAATTTCTAGATCAGCAAAAATAAGATCATAGGAATTATTTATTACTTCTTTCAGAGCATCTTTAGCAGTGGAGGCAGTATCAACTTTATATCCTTCCTGAGAAAATATTTCTTTCAACGACCAACGGATAAGTTTATCGTCATCAACTACGAGTACTTTAGTCAATGCACACAGCCTCCTTGGAAGATATCAGCAAGTTTTATGCCAATTAAATTTTAATGGATATTATTTCTATTTTAATGAAAATAAAGAAGTTATAATTTAGATCTTTACACAGAATTTGTGGGCCTAAAAAGGAGTGAGGCATTTGCCCAGTGGGTGGGTGATATAACCCATGGATATGATAATTTTAATCAGGCAGAAAAAATAAAATCTTCAGGTTTTATTTTAAATTTTTTGATTTTATACCTCAGAGTATCTCGAGTGATTTGTAGCAGCATGGCAGCTTGAGTTTTGTTCCCCTTTGCTTTTTTCATAGCTATGATCAAAAGCTTTTTCTCAAACTCAGGAAGAGACAGGTTTCCATCAGAGAATACATCTGAAGAGCGTTTTAGAAAAATAGAAGATTTTCTGTTTAAATGAATCGGGAGATATTTTGGAGAAATTAATGGATCTTCTTCAAAAATCATGGCTCTCTCAACAGCATTTTTCAATTCTCTTGCGTTTCCCGGCCATTCATATTTCAGAAAGAGTCTTTTTACCTCTTTTTGTAAATCATTGATATTTTTTCTGAATTTTTGGTTATAATGATGAATAAAGTACTGGGCTAAGGGAATAATATCCTCTTTTCGTTCCCTCAGGGGAGGAATATAGACGGGGCAAACATTAAGCCGGTAGAACAAATCTTTCCTGAATTTTCCATCCTGAGAGGCGACTTCAAGATCCTGGTTGGTGGCTGCAATGACTCTGAGATCTACTTCGATGTCTTTTAGTCCGCCAACTCTTTTGAATGTATGAGTCTCTAAAAACCGCAGTATTTTGGCTTGAAGATGTAGGTTTAGAGTGCTTATTTCGTCCAGGAAAAGAGTCCCTTCATCGGCAAGTTCAATAAGACCTTTTTTCTGTTGCTTTGCATCTGTGAAGGCTCCTTTTTCATATCCAAAAAGTTCACTCTCCAGAAGATTTTCTGGAATGGCCGAGCAATTGATCACTACATAGGAAGCATTCTTGCGGCGGCTTAAATGATGAATCGCTTGAGCTAAGAGATCCTTGCCTGTGCCGCTTTCTCCTAACATGAGGATAATGGAGGCTTCACTTTGAGCTATCTTTTTCACCATTTCTAAAACTTGTTGCATTGCTTCGGAGGAAACAACCACCTGAGACATATTGAAAGCTTTTTTTTCTTTTTCTTTATAATAAGCTATTTCTTCCTTTAGCGAGGCGGTCTCTAAGGCGTTTTTAATGGTACTCTGAAGTTTTGTATAGTCTATGGGTTTGGCGATGAAATCATAGGCACCGCGGCGCATAGCCGTCACAGCATCGTCTATCACTCCAAAAGCAGTGATCATGATTATCGGAAGATCTGGCCAATTTTTTTTAAATTCCTTCAATAAATCTGTTCCCTTCTTATCCGGAAGTTTTACATCCAGCATCACAAGGTCAGGCATTTCTTCTTTGGCTAAGCAGAGGGCTGATTTTCCGTTTTCAGCCTCAAGGGCTTCAAGATTCCATTCGGATAATTTTTGGCGAAGGCTCCACCGGATTAATTTTTCATCATCTACTATTAAAACTTTTTTCTTGCGCATGGCTAATCTCGGGATTGCAGAACTGGAAGTCGGATAAAAAAGGTTGTTCCTTTTTTCTCAGCGCTTTTGACTTCAATAGAACCTTTGTGGGCTTCAATTATTTTTTTAGATATTGAAAGACCCAGGCCAGTGCCTCTTCTTTTTGTTGTAAAGAATGGGTTAAATATTTGTGGTAAATATTCTTCTTTTATCCCTATTCCATCATCAGAAAATATTATTTCTAATTCTTTCTTTTGTTTTTCGTAAAGTTCGATTGTTATATTACCCTTTTTTTGTATGGCAGAAATACTGTTGAGCATCATGTTAAGCATGACTTCTTGAATCTTATCCGAATCTATACAAGCAAGAGGGCCGTTCTCTGAGCCTTTAAAATGAAAATGGATATCTTTGTTATCGATATGAGGCTTAGCAAGTTTTATGGCATTTTTTATGCACTCATTAGGATCGATGAGGCTCACATTTATTTCTTTTGGCTTTGCGTAACTTAACAAATCCTGAATGATATTGTTGATTTTTTCTATTTGAAGAAGCATTTCTATAAATATTTCCTTTTTAAAGTCAGAAGCATCGGTTTTTTGATTGATGATTTCCAGAGCTCCTTTCATCCCGGCTATCGGATTTTTTATTTCATGAGCCAGACCTGCAGCGAGTTCACCTATGGAAGCAAGATGTTCGGCTTTCTCCATTTGTTTGTTAAACAACTCCTCGATCTTCTGGTTGGCTTCTTTCAACTTTCTGATCATTATATTAAAGCTCTGAGTCAAACTCCCTATTTCATCATTTTTTGAAGGAGTGAATTTGATATCAAGGTTTCCCTTTTGAACTTTTTTCATTTTATCTTTTAGGAGGGAAATAGGACGGTTGATCAATTTTTCAAAAAGGCGAATAATGATAAAGGTTAAGATTGTCAAAGCAGTCAGGCCGATAATGATGCCCTTAAGCTGACTTTTTTGAAGGAGCGCGGCTGTGGGAGCATAGTCGATGTTTACTTCTAAAATGCCATTAATTTTTTCTTGAGGAGAATGACATCCCATACATTCCACCCTATTTTCTATAATGCGGAATCCCTGAATTGTTGATTTCGGCTTGATAAAATAGATGTTGGACTGATTATTTTTTGAAAGAAATGCATTCATTTTATCGAGAGTCTGGCTTTCGACTGAATTTCCGATTTCATTTTTTTCGGAGGAACGCAGTATTCTTCCATCGGGGCTTACAATTCTTATTTTTTTAATATCGTCTGAAGAGGCGATTTTCTGTAAAGTGGACTGGACCTTTTCTTTTTTTCCTTCTTTCATCGACGAGAAAATGCTGTTTTCAATCATAGCCCCGACAAGCTCAGCTTTTTGCCGGCTCATTGTATGAATGATATTTTTCTGAGTTTTTAAATATAGGAAGGTTAAAAGAATAGCTGCCAGTATTCCGATAACAACCACATGGAGAATTATTTTATGTTTTAAACTCCAATCTTTGATGTTCTTCATAGTATTACTATAATAATTATAAACAAAATATTAGATATAATTATTATACAAATTATAGAGCTTATAAACAAGATTTAGATTTTATAAAAAAAGGAGCGGGGTGGTATAAAGCAGATTATTAAGAGAGGCTTAGGATACAGCTTTTTTTTTGGATTTAGAATTTCTTTGTTTTTTCCTGGAAATTTCAATTAGATCTTGAAGAGTCAAGTTTTCAAAATAATTTTTCAAAAGATTGCTTGTTTCTTTCCAAACTTCATAGGTTGCACATATAGAAATACGGTGGCAATAATCCTCGTCTTCCACACAATCCACCAGGCAGCATGTCCCTTCTAAGGCCAAGAGGATTTCAT
>JAUWYH010000055.1 GCA_030615975.1 Candidatus Aminicenantota bacterium | reverse complement strand
GGGGAGGACTTTTTAAGCCGTGTCCAAGTCCAGAGAATAATCAAGGAGGTAGTCTGGGATGAGAAAAATTAGGCGGGCAGGTTTTGTCATAAAGCCGCATGCCCCTGATATCAAAAAGATTTTGGAAGAACTCATTCACTATTTCGAAAAAAGAGGGATAGAGTGTTTCTTAGAAGAGGAGGCTTCGAGAAAGCTTAAGAGAAGTGAAGGATTCACAAGAGAAGAGCTTCCGCAGCGTGTCGATCTAGTGGTTGTTCTCGGAGGAGATGGCACTCTGCTCAGTATCGCCCATTTGGCAGCTCAGAAGGATGTCCCTGTTTTGGGAGTCAATTTAGGGAAGCTTGGCTTTTTAACCGAAGTTCCTCTCCCTGAGATGTACTTGACTCTGGATTCTTTTTTAGAAGGAGATGAGAAGATTATAAGCCATAGGCGAATGCTTGAGGCTTCCTTCAAGGGAAAAGTCTATTATTGTTTGAATGATGTTGTCATCAACAAAGGGGCCTTAGCTCGAATAATTCAGTGCAACATCTGGATCGAAAAGAAAAAAATCGCAACTCTAAGAGCCGATGGTATAATCATTTCCACTCCTACAGGTTCAACGGCCTATTCTCTGGCTGCGGGCGGACCTATCATCCAACCGTATATTCCAGCCATTGTCATCGCTCCTATTTGTCCTCATGCCCTTTCTTTCCGGCCCATGGTCATCTCTTCAGAGTTAACCATAAGAGTTCAGCTTCTTACTGGCGGAGAAGAAGTCTACCTTACTCTGGATGGTCAGCGGGGTGTTCTTCTGGCGAAAAGTGATGTGGTGGATGTCAGATGCAGTGATTTTGAACTTCGTTTGATTTCCTCTCCCAAGAGAAACTACTTCGACCTTGTCAAAGAAAAGTTAAGTTGGGCTGAATAGTGAAGCATTTCATTTCAATTCCACTCTTTTCGGCGACTGCGTAACTCGCCCCCTCCAGGGGCTCAAACATACTCGTCGGTCGACTCCGTCGACTTCCCTCAAAGAGCGGAATTGAACGGAAAATGAAATGCTTTTGCTGAATAGAGGATATTTGACATTTTTAAGAGCTGTAGTTATCATAATTCCCTGTCATGAGCCAGAAACTCAGAGTGATTTATGTTTCAACCGAGGTCTCTCCTTTTGCAAAGTCAGGCGAATTGGCTGATGTGGCTTCTTCTCTGCCTAAGTATCTTGCCTCTCTAGGAATGGAAGTTTCGCTCTTTATGCCCAAATACAGAAAGCCAGAGATTGAGTCCTTGCCTATGGAATTGATTATGGCAGAGCTTATGGTTCCCATGGGGGAGAAAAAAGTCAAGGGACAAATTTATAAGAGCGAACTGGGGAAATATGACATCTATTTTGTTGATAATCCTGCCTACTTCTGGAGAGAAGACATTTACGGGACGGGCAAAGGGGAATACTTGGATAACGATGAGAGGTTCATCTTTTTTAACCGCGCTATCCTTGAGTTTTTATTGAAGACGAAGATGGAAGTCGACATTATTCATTGTAACAATTGGCCTACCGCCCTTATTCCTGTTTTCTTGAAAACTCATTATTCTCACAAAGCTCAGTTTAAAAAGGTCGCTACCGTCTTCACTCTCCATAACATTGCCTATCAAGGAGAGTTTCCTCCGGAAACTCTTGCCTTAACCGGATTGAGCTGGAATTATTTGAGCTCTAAACAATTGTCTTTTAATGGCAAGTTCAATTTTCTCAGAACAGGAGTGATGTTTTCTGATATTCTCAACACAGTGAGCTCCTCTTACAAAAAAGAAATCCTTACCGAAAGTCGCGGTTTTGGCTTGAAGGACATCTTAGAAAATCGAAGAGACTTTTTTTTCAGCATCCGAAACGGCGTTGATTATGAGATTTGGGATCCGGAAACAGATCCTTATATTGTTGCCAATTATACTCCATCTAACCTTAAGCCCAAGAAAAAAAACAAACTTGACTTAATCAAGGAATTCGGTCTTTCCCTCCCTCCCAAGACTCCTTTGATGGGCATCGTATCTTACCTGAGCTCCCACAAGGGTTTTGATATATTGATAGAGGCGATGGATGAGATAATGAAAATGGATGTAGGCCTTGTCATCCTCGGGAAGGGAGATGAAAGGTATGAGAAAAGATTCTTAGATATCCAGAAGCAGTATCCACGGAAGATGGCCATAAAGTTAGAAATAAATCCTGCTTTGGCCCATAAAATTGCGGCAGGAGCAGACATTTTTCTTATCCCTTCTCTTTATGAGCCTTGTGGCTTGAATCAATTGTACAGCTTTCGTTACGGCACTGTACCAGTAGTGAGGGCGACTGGAGGTTTAGGAGAAACTGTTAGGCCATTTAGAACAAAGACTTTGAAAGGCAACGGCTTTGTGTTCAAAGGATATTCATCCCACGCTTTGCTCAAGGCTATAAAGGATGCTCTTAACTGTTATGCGAAGCCTCATCTCTGGCAGAAAATTGTAAAGGAGGGCTTTAAAGAGAACTTTTCTTGGGAAGCTGCTGCCAGAAAATATCGAAGACTTTATCAAAGTGCATTGGAGATGAAGAAAGGAGGCTAATTTGGCCGAAGACATCACCCACATTTCTGATACGACTTTCGAGGAGGAAGTGTTAAAAAGCGAGCTTCCGGTTCTCGTCGATTTTTGGGCCAGTTGGTGTGCACCCTGTCACATGATCATTCCTTCGTTAGAATATTTGGCTCAAACTTACAAGGACAAAATTAAGGTCAAAAAATTAAACGTTGATGAAAACACAAAAATTCCTTCTAAGTACAGAATAATGAGCATTCCTACGCTTCTCCTTTTTAAGGAGGGAGAAGTTAAAGAGACCATAATGGGAGCTCTGCCCCAAGAGAAGATTGTTGAGATTATAACCAAACATCTATGAATGAGACTTCCGATGTCATAATCATTGGTGCTGGGCCAGCCGGACTGGCTGCTGCTCTCTACACAGGGAGGGCAAGGCTGGCGACCCTCGTACTGGAAAAGGGTATGCCCGGAGGACAGATTCTTCTCACTGATTTTGTCGAAAACTATCCTGGATTCCCTGAAGGAGTGGTTCCCTTCCAGTTGATGGACAATTTCAGAAAACATGCTGAAAAATTTGGTGCAAAAATAGAAATGGGCGAAGCCAAAGAAATTCGAAAAAAAAACAATTTATGGGTTATTATTGGGAATAGAGGAGAGTACCCTTCCCGTGCTGTTATCATTGCCTCAGGCTCTGTCTACCGCAAATTAGGGCTTGAGGAGGAGGCAAAGCTTACAGGAAGAGGAGTCTCTTACTGTGCTACCTGTGATGCTGCATTTTTTAAGGACAAAGAAGTTGCGGTTGTTGGTGGAGGGGATCATGCTATTACAGAAGCGCTCTTCCTGACGAAGTTTTGCCGTTCAATAAAGATTATCCACCGCGGTCGCCAGTTCCGGGCCGAGAAGATTATCCAAGAAAGAATGTTCGCCAACGAAAAGATAGAAGTTTTTTGGAACTCTGTCATCGAAGAGATTTTAGGCAAGGAGAAGCTCGAATCCATAACCGTGAAGAATGTTAAGAATAACGAAATTTCCACTTTAAAATTGGATGGACTTTTTGTCTCTATCGGCATGGATCCCAACACAGGTTTTGTAAAAGGATTTTTAGATTTGGATGAATGGGGCCAGATTAAAGTCGGTCCCTCGATGGCAGCTTCAAAGCCCGGCATCTTTGCTGCTGGCGATGTCACTAACGCCTGCCCTGAACAGATGGCAACTGCAGTCGGGACAGGAGTTGCTGCTGCTCTTGCCGTCAGCGAATATTTGGAATGATTGGGGTCAGACCCCACTGCTTCCTTTGATTTTATTTTCTAATTCTTCGACTTTCTTTTTTAGTTTTTTTATATCTTTGACAAGATCATAAAGTTGGGGCAGTAAAACCTGGACTTTTCGCCAGTCTCTGATATTCAGATGAGGACTTCCAGCGACGAATGATTTTGAAGGAATATTTTTCGAAATCCCACTTTTTGCAGCCGCTGTCACATTATCTCCGATATTGACATGGTCGGCCACTCCCACCTGACCACCCATGATGACGTTTTTTCCAATTTTGGTGCTGCCGGCGATTCCTGTCTGGGCGGCAAGAATACTGTTTTTGCCGATTTCGACATTATGGGCGATCTGGACGAGGTTATCGATTTTTGTCCCTTTTTTAATAACTGTTTCTCCCAGTGCGGCACGGTCTATGGTTGTGTTTGCGCCCACTTCCACATCGTCCTCGATGATGAGAGTTCCTTTCTGTGGGATTTTGGTGTGAGAGCCATCCTCGGCTTTTAGATAGCCGAAGCCATCCGAGCCGATCACAGCTCCATTATGGATGAAAACTCGATTTCCGATCCTGACCTTTTCCCGGATTGAAACATGGGAATGGATAACAGTCTCCTTCCCGATTTTCACCTGGGGGAAGATGTTTACAAGAGGGAAAATAATTGTTCCCACTCCGATTTCGACCTCATCTCCGATAAAGGAGAAAGCCCCCACGGCCACATTTTTTCCTATTTTAGCCGAGGGTGAAACAAAAGCTTGAGGATGAATTCCAGGCTCCAGCCTATAAGGCTTGAAGAAAAGCTCAACTGCTTTGATGAACGCAAGATAAGGGTTTTTTGATTTAATCACGGGTATTCTATCGTATTTTTCCTCAACAGGGATGATTGCTGCCGAAGCCCTGCTCTTCTCTAAAAGAGGCCGAAACTTATGAAGGGCGAGAAAAACCAAATCTCCCTCTTTTGCTTTCTCAAGACTCGAAACTCCATGAATCATTGTCCCTCCGTCTCCTTCAAACGGACAGCCTAGGAGCCGGGAAAGCTCTTTGACCTTCAAAGATGAAGAGGCAAAATCAGGCGATTTTTTCACGGATTCTCTCGTTCAAAAGCGCTGCCAGCTCTGCCCCCCAAAGCAAAATGACCATAGAGAAAGAAATCCAAAGGAGAAAGAAAATTATCGAAGTTAAAGTTCCCTGTAAGAATCTGGAGAGGACAATTCCTATGGCCGAGAAATGGGCCACATAAAAGGCAAAAAGTCTTTTGAAGACTTCCCAGAGAAGGGTGCTTATCATAGCCGCTATAAATGCTGCCTTTGTATGGACCTTGATCTCGGGGATAAATTTATACAGGGAGAAGAGAACAAGGAAAGTCAGGGTAAAAGGAATAAGGTACTGAATCAAAAAATTATCAACAAGAGAGACAATTTCGGGATTAATGTGATTAGCCACGATTGTGCTTGCTTTTATCGTCCGATGTACCATTGTCCAGATAGCAGTTATCGAAAGAGAAATCAGCATGATGATCCCGATGATGAACATAATCAGGTATTCCATGATGCGATTGTAAAAAAAGGATTTCTGGTATGTGGCCTTGAATATGAAATTTATAGAATATATCAGGCTGGAAAAAAGGAAACTCGCTGCGATAAAAGAACCGGCTAAGCCGAACCAACCCAGATTGGTGATGTTGCGAGAGAGGTCTTGAATTCTTTTAAAAAAGTAAGGGTCGAGTTGAGCAAAAAATTCTTCAGAGAAGATGTTGAGACTGCGGAAGGCTATTTCTGAGCCGCCGAAAATTCTGGCTGTGACGAAAGCAAAAAGGGCAACCAGAGGAACGGAACAGAGGACAGCAAAGT
The DNA here is from genome assembly GCA_030615975.1 of Candidatus Aminicenantota bacterium. Lineage (GTDB taxonomy): Bacteria > Acidobacteriota > Aminicenantia > Aminicenantales > Aminicenantaceae > JAUWYH01. Next base: position 2,844 of record JAUWYH010000055.1, on the reverse strand, counting down.
AGGAAATGTTGATGGCAAAGCTTCCACATCTGTCCTCGGTGAATCTTTTTATAGTCGTCCTTATGATCTCAAATAGTGGAAACTTCATCGATTTTGTCTTGTTGAATTAAATGTTTTCCTTAAGTGTAGTTACCCCACTGAACCATGAGGACAATAATGGCAATGAGAAGAGCGTAGATGACCAGCGTCTCAATTAAGACCAATGCAAAAATAAGAGGGACGCGGATATGAGGTCCAGAAGCAGGATTTCTGGAAATGCCTTCGCAGGCACTGCTTATAGCCTTCGCCTGGGAGAAGGCTCCTGCAGCAGTTGCAAGGGTGATAATAGCTCCACCGACGATAAGGGATACCTTGAAGAGGGAAGCTTTGCTCTCGTCAAGAGGGGCTTCTTGAGCAAGGAGAGGAGTAGCGGTCAGAGCGATAAAAAAGAGAACAAGAGCCAGAGGCTTAAGATTCTTTTTCATTCTTCCTCCTTTTAAAATTAATGTTCTTCCTCATGGGCCACAGCTCCCCCGATGTAAATACTGGCCAGTAGAACAAAGACAAAGGCTTGAATGATCGAAGTGAAAATAGCTATGGCCATGAATGGAAGGGGAAGAAAAAACGGAATGATGGAAGCGATGACGAGGATGAGCAGCTCTTCAGCGAATATATTTCCGAAGAGTCGGATGGAAAGCGAGACAGGACGGGAGAAGTGGCCGATGATTTCAATCGGCAACAAAAGCGGGGCTAAAACGGGAATGGGACCAGTGAAATGCTTGAGATATTTAAATAGCCCCTTGGATTTAATCCCCTGCCAGTGATAGTAAACAAAGACCACAAGGGCACAACCTGCAGTGACGTTAAGTTTGCTGGTCGGGGACATAAATCCGGGAACAAGGCCGAGGAGATTACAGGAAAGGATAAAAAGGCCGATAGTGGCGATCACGGGCAAGTATTTCTTCCCATCTTCACCAATGATTTCGACCAAAAGACTCTCAAAAGCCTCGATGATGAGCTCGAGAATGCTTTGAAGCTTTGAGGGGACAAGCCGAAGCTTTCGGGAGGAAAGGCCGAGGAAGAGCATTAGGAATAAAGCAACGAAAAGGCTCATCACGATATAATCGGGAACAAGATGTTCTGGATTTTTAACCTCGATTCCCACCAGGGCAAGAAGGTAAGAAAGAGCTCTACCAAAGATTTTATTGAAGAGGTCGACCAGGAATAAACTGTGCTCTAATTTTTCCATTCTTTTATCTTGGAGAGTGCAACAACCGATTCCACCGCCATAACAAGTATAATCGTAGAAAAGCCTGCTATAAAAGCTATTATTTTTTTTGAAAAGAAGAAGATTATAATAAAAAAGAGAACAAGAATCAATAAAACCCGGAGAATGTAGATGCCGATGGCAGATTTCAAAGCCTTCTTCTTATCTGGGACGAGAAACCTTGAGAGGGATTGTTTAAGCCATAAGAAGCTTAAAGCAGAGAGCAATCCTCCAGCGAAGATGAAGAGAGAGGTCAGGGGGTCGAAGAGGATGAGGGAGAGGAGGGCAATGAGGAGGGAAAGGAAAAGAATCTCCTGCGGAATTCGCCGCAGCATTCTTTCTTCTGCTGAGGGGTCAGATCTTGACATTGGACACTTCCTTTCTCATCGTCTTTTGCGCTTTCACCTTTTCTCGTTTTATATTAAACATTTTTAAACTTACTCAATCCCCTTATCAGGCTGTAAAATCCGGAAGCCATACCGAGAATTGTAAAAAGGAGAAGCAGCCAGGGTTTTGTTCCGAAGAGTTTATCGAGAAAGTAGCCCAAAAACAATCCGACTGCAATCGAAGAAGGCAGCATGAGTACAAGCGAGCTTAATTCAGCAATCTTCCTGTAAATGTTTTTTGAAAAAAACTTATCCGACATTTTCTTTGTTCCATAATAATACCACAATTTTCCCCTTAAAATAAAAAAAGGTGATTCATGGTTAATAGAACCCTGAACCACCTTTAAAATTAGGCTTTGTCCCAAAGTGATGGGATGAAGTTAAAAATCACCTTAAGGTACAGGGAAATGTCTCCGCTCTAGTTCAGATTTTTCACGCCATTCCCTCACCGCCCTGATCAGCCGACTTGCGGAACTCCGCATGACCATATTCCCTCGTAACTATAAATCTATGCCCTATGGAGGCTTTGTTGATTGAGTCGTCTCGTGCTCAGACATCCTCGGCGTCCGACTGATTTGTGGCTTTCCACAAATCAGTGGGATTCCAAGGGGATATGTCCCCTTGGTCGCAGGGCAGGCCGTTTGGGAGCGCCCGAGAAGGGGAGGCAGGGAGCCTCATGGAATGAGGCGACCGTTGGAAGGGGGAAAGCGAAGCTGTTCCCCCTCCAAGTGCTCGTAGGGGCAAAAACTTCGTGTTTTTGAACCCATAAGCCGGAGCAAACGGTTTTCTAGGAACCAAGCCTTCCCCTTAAATTATAGAAAATTTTTTTATTCAATAATAAAAAGATATTCATATGAAATGACTGTTTTTTAATAAAGAATTAATGCTCTACAGGATATCAAAGAGAATCGATGAGGCTTTTGCTCGGGTTAAACTTGATTCTCTTTTTTCGGGGGATTTGGATGGGCTCTCCGGTTTTGGGATTCCTGCCTTTCCTGGCCTTTCGTGTTTTGACTTCGAAGCTTCCAAAGCCAGAGAAGGTCACTCGGTTTCCCTTCTTCAACCAAGTGCTGATCCCGCTGATCAGAGAAGTCAAGGCTTTTTCTGCTTGAAGCCCGGTGATTCCGGCGTCTTTGGCCATCCTGGCAGTTAATACTCTCTTATTCACAGTCAACCTCCTTAGCTTTATGCCGCTTATAAGCTGGTTTCCTT
>JAUWYH010000032.1 GCA_030615975.1 Candidatus Aminicenantota bacterium | reverse complement strand
GCCTCCTGGACATGAGAAAGGCTGGCAGCGATCTTAGCACGGAGCAAAGCAAGGCGGTAAACAGAATTTTCAGGATCTTCTATTACAGCTTTTTCATAATATTTAATAGCTTCATCCCAATTTTTGTTAACCGCGGCCTCGGTGCCCAATTTATAGCTCCGGTTCAACACTGTACAGCCCCAAAAAGCCAGTACTATTATCATTAAAAATGATATTTTTTTCATTCTTCTTCTCCTTCTAGAGAATACGTTCTTTTCTCAGCACCAGGTCCAATTATCTCTATTTCTTTGGTGGTGATTTTTCCCACTTGAAGTTGTTCGCTTATCCTTTCGCCCTTCTCCACGGCCACGGCTTGGCCCTCAAAAATAATAAGAGCGACGATCCTTTGACCGGAATCTATGTATCCGATGTATCTCAGACTAAAAGATGAGAGAGGAGCCTCATTCTTAGCGTCGGCTCCGGTTTCCTGAAGAGCTTGAGGGACTTCAAACGCTTCAGATTCTTCTTCCCTAATTCCAGAGCTTCGGAGTGAAAAGATGTTTCTTCGCGGAGGTTTAAGCTCTTTTCTCTCTACAAACAATAATTCCTTCCTGATAAGGCGTTTTTCCGCTTTCAATTCAGGCTTCTCTTTACTGATTTTCTCTTCTCCAACCACCACCCAAAAAGCGACACAGAATAAAAAGATTAAAAAGGCTAATACTCTCTTTTCAACTCTCATAATAAGCCACTAAAATAATCCTTAGCCCGAGAACCCCACTTTGAGTTTCAATGTTTATAAAATCAATCTTTTCTATGATTAAAAACTTCGGAAATTCCTCGACAGAACTAAGGAATCTCCTCAAGTAAAAATAAGAACCTTTAAAATTAAAGATTACCATCACCTTTTTAACATTTTCATTCTTTTCCAGTTCAGCATAATCGTATTTTATTTGAGAAACATGAATACCTGCTTGATTAAAAATTTTCTTGAGGTCAAGCCTAATTTGTTGAAAAACATCGTTATCTTTGTAAAAATATTCCGCTCTTATTTCCTCCATATCACTTCGAGCTTCCTGCCATCTCAGCCATTCTTTTTCTTTCTGATTCTGTTCTTTGCTTAGCTTCTCGTAATTTTTCTTTTTCGCAGAGAAGGAGTCAAGTGTGCGAAAATATGTTTTTTTTTCTCCTATTGCAGTAAAAAAAAGGAGGAAAAGAGCGACAAGAAGCAAAAGGCAGAGCAGTCCGATTACTTTTTTTTCTTTTTGATCCAAAATATTAAATATTTCTTTCATAGGTCAATGAAATTTCTGCACGCAAAGACCCTCTTTCGTTTTTTGCTTCATTCAATACTTTTATTTGCTTAAACTTCAATTTTTCTAAATTATTAATCAACTTCAAAAGATCATCCAAACTCCTGGAGACAACTCCAAATCTCACTTTCATCTTTAAATCTTCAGTGAGAGTGGGAGCCAAAGAAACAATATAACTTGAATCAGGAAGAGAATCTTCCAAACAATAGAGAAAATCTATCCAGGAAAAACTTTTCCTGAAAATGAGGCTGTTGATCAAATCAACCTTTCCCTTATTTTCCTTGGCTGTATTTTCGATTCGATTAGTGTATTGTCTCGCCTTTCCTTGTACATTTCTTATGGATTGATCTATTTTCATGACGGAAGAGTCAATTTTTTTGATTTTGCTTTTATACGAAAAATAAATACTCCCTGCTGAAAGGAACAAAAGAAGAATGATGAGTCCGAGCGAAAGAGTGAAGAGATAAAACAATCTCCTGTTTCTCAATGGATTAGTGGCTAAATTCAAGTTGATGCGTCTTTGCTTTATCATAGAATTTGCCCGATAAGGGGAGATAAAAACTGCCTTTCTTTCATAGCCAAATTTGACACAAGCGGAACATCTATTCTTTTTAGAGGAAAAGACAATTTTTTCTTCAATTTAGCGAATATTTCTTCTTCCGGGCCTAATACACCCAGGCGGATCCAAAGAGAAACGATCTTTTTCTTATCTCTATCCTCGACAAAGTTGGCAGTATTTTCTACTTCTTTGACAATGCTTTCTATTATTTGGCTTGAAGATATCACCTCTTGAGATTCGAGACCAAACGGCTTCTGACGATAGAGGACAATTTCAGAATTTGTCACAGCTACAAGACTCAAAGATTCCTCTTCGATATTGATGAGGAGAAATTCTCCATCCCCTTCCCTGCTCATGACATTATATAAGCTGAGAACAGGAGAACTTACCCCTCTCACTTTTAAACCAAGCTTGCGCAAGAAATCCTCATAATCTTGAATAATCGAAGCTCTGGCTAAAGAAACAATTACTTTCTCTGAATGATCAGATTTTATTACCTTAAAAGATAAACGGACATCTTCTGGAAGCAAAGCCATCTGCTTTTTTATCCGGAAACGAATAACCTGCTCTCTTTCCTGGAATGAGGGAGGCAGAGAATCAAATGATAAGACAAATGCTTGCAAGGATAACTCAGGAATGAGGCAGGCTATTTTTTGGTCAGCGAGATGAAGCTTTTTCAAACCTTCTTTTATTTTTTTTTCCAACAACACAGCCTTTTCTATATTTTTTTTAGTGAAAGAAGGTTTAATCACGCCACTTTCAATGGGTGTAATAAAATGATATTTGACTTTTCTCTCCTTCGGTGAAACATGAATTCCGCTCAGATAACGAGAGGATAAATAAAAAGCTGATCGGGGAAAATAGGGTTTAGTAAAATATTCCTTTATTCTATTTTTTATTTTTGTTGAAGGCATCATTCTTTCATTCTACAAAAGTCACTTTGTTTAGCTCTTTAAGACTTGTTTGCCCCTCTAATACTTTCTCCATTCCTACTTCCCTTAGAAAAACCATTCCTTCGGTTTTTGCTCTCTTTTTGACCTCTGAAAGGGGCTTCCTATCCAAAATCATTTCCCGGATCTCATCTGAAAGTTCGAGCAACTCAGCTATGGCTGTCCTTCCCAGGTAACCAGTGTAGCTGCATTCTGAACATCCTTTTGATTCGTAAAAGAGCTGAGGTCTATATTTTTTCGGATCGAGCCCGGATTCGAGCAACTGTTTATCCCTGTATTTAACGGGACTCTTACAAAAGCGACAAAGGATTCTTACCAGCCGCTGAGCCAGAATACAATTAAGCGCCGAGATAAAGCTGTAGGGGTCGACTTGCATATGAAGAAATCGTCCTATAACATCAAACACATTATTGGCATGAACAGTCGTAAAAACAAGATGACCTGTTAAGGCAGATTGAATAGCAATTTGTGCAGTTTCAGGATCTCTGATCTCTCCGACCATAATCTTATCCGGGTCATGCCTTAAAATAGACCTCAACCCTCGGGCAAATGTGAGGCCCTTTTTCTCATTAATCGGAATCTGAGTGATGTCTTCTATCTGGTATTCAACAGGGTCTTCAATGGTGATAATCTTGTCCTCAGGAGTCTTTATCTCTGTCAGGGCAGCGTATAGAGTGGTTGTTTTTCCGCTCCCCGTAGGGCCTGTCACAAGAACCATCCCATAGGGCTGGACAATATACCTCTGGAACCCGGCAAGCACCTCATCAGAGAATCCAAGCAAATCCAACCTCAATTCGGATATGGCTTCAGTGATCATCTCTTTATCAAGAATTCGAATCACTGCATTCTCCCCATAGATGCTGGGCATAATGGAGACACGAAAATCAATAGTCTTGTCTTTGATTCTCAACCTGAATCGTCCATCCTGGGGAACTCTCCGCTCAGCAATATCAAGGTCAGACATGACTTTTACTCTGGAAATGATGGGGGATTGAAATTTTTTGTCTATCGGAGCCATCGCCTCGCTCAGAACCCCATCTATGCGGTACTTGATAGTCACTCCCTCTTTCCTTGACTCGATGTGAACATCGCTTGCCCTTTTTTGGACAGCCGTGAAAATGATGGAATTTACCAGTTTTATAATGGAGCCATCCTGGTCAGCCAGATTCTCGACTGAGATAACTTCCTCTTCTTCGCCTCCTTCCTTCTCCACAACCTGCATGATGAACCCTTCGGTTGCATCACGGAGAACTTGGAGAGCTGTCTCACTCTTTCTCAAAGCCTCATGGATAGCTCTTTTCGAGGCTGCATAGACCTGAACTTTTTTTCCCAAATAGGATTCGATAGCATCTATAGTGCCAATATCAGAAGGATCAGATATAGCCACTTTCAGAATATTCTCTTTCTCTTCTAAGGGAATGAAATTCGACCTGTAGAGAAAGTCAACGGGAAATGACTGCACCAATTCACGGCTTAAGGCATAGGATGAGAGATCGATATAGGAAACATGGTATCTCTCTGCCAGTTTCCTTATTTCATCTTCTTCAGAGATAAGGGTTTTTTCTATTTCTTCCTTTTTTGATTTATTCATTATCGTGTCACACTAATTATATTAAAAATAGGTAAATAAACAGAGAGGAGCATGACTGCCACAATCAAACCCATAAAAATGATAATGATGGGTTCAACGAGGGTAACAAATGTGTCGATTTTTCTCTGGATTCTCTCATCATAGACATCAGCGACATCAATCAACATTCCTTCAAGGTTTGCTGATGTCTCTCCGATTCGAATCATATCTAGAGCCAGAAGCGGGAAAAAACCCGATTTTGTAAGAGACTCAGATAAGCTTTCTCCGTTTTTTATATGTTCAGGGAGTCTTTTTAATCTTTGAATCAGGAATTTATTTGGCACAGCTTGACGGGCAATCCCTACCGCCGAGAGAAGGGAAATTCCACCTCCAAGGAGAAGACTAAGAGTTCGACAAAAAAGCGAAATTCCTGACTCTAACCAGATAGACCTTCCGTAAGGAATTTTAAGCTTAAATCTATCTAAAAGAACAAGAGTCTTTTCTCTTTTCCTAATCTGAAAATAGATCAAAAAAAGCAAAAATATAAAAACTATCAACAGAGGCAGCTGGCCCCTCATGGCTAACGAAAAGGCTATGAGCCCACGGGTTATACCAGGAAGTTGAGCTTCAAAATCGGCATAAAACGCAGAAAACCGAGGAAGGATAAAATTTATAAGTACAGCAAGAAGAAGAAAAGAAAAAACAAGGAGAAGAGTTGGATAAGTAAGGGCGGATCTTATTCTGGATTTAGTCTTGGAGATAACCTTGGCATAATCGATGAAACGACTGATAGTATTTGCTAAATTTCCGCTACGTTCTCCAGCCATGAGAGCAGCAATGTAAACCGTAGAGAAGTTTTTCTCATGGGGAGCAAAAGCTTCCGAGAGCGATTTTCCTGCGCGAATTTCGTTTTCAACCTTCATCAATATTTCTTTTAGATGGACGTTCTTAATTCGGGCAACAATTATTTCAATACTCTTAAGTATAGGATAACCGGCCTTGATTAGAGCTACAAATTCCTGATTAAACATGATGAAGTCTTTATCTTTAATTTTTCTCTCAAAAGGAAAAGAGGGAGTTGAAATTCTTTTCCAATCTTTCTTTATGGAAAGGACACAAAATCCCTCAGCCTCAAAATGGGCTCTACATTCTTTATGAGAAGGCGCAAAAAAAGATTGGGAAAGGGTGCGCCCCTCTTCAGTAGCTAATCTGCAGAAAAAATGTGGCATCTCTTTTATTAAATAAAAATATTCACTGTATTCCTTTAGTTAAATTAATATTAGGTTATCCTCTGTTTTTTGTCAACGGGGTCAAACATATATCAAAATAATGATTTTTATCAAGTTAAAGAAGAATGTAAATAGCCTCAAGAGATGATTCTCAGGGTGATTTTCTTATCTTTTAGGGTTATGGGGTCTATTGACAAAACCTAAGCAAAAGTTTATTTTTTAAATAGTGAAAAACAAATTTTTACCAATCATAGTGTTATTTTTTCTGGTTTCGCTTTTAATCTCTTTCCAGAAAGAAAAAGGATTCAGTGCTTCGGAGCTCTTTTTCGCGAAAGCCAGAGTACCCAATCCTCAAAGTACTAAAAAGCCTAAAGATGATTATATGAGTAGGGTTTTATCCAGGAATACAAAACCTTTAGGATTAAAAGAAGATTTAGCTTTAAAGAAATTCCTCAAGCAACCAAGTATAAAATGGGCAATAAGGGCTGTGGAAAGACATATGCTAGATTAACCCATCCATATATTTTTTATCGAGATGATTCAATTTTTTGGATTCGCCAAAAAAAACAAAAAAATAAATCAAATAAAATAGTCCAGTATGAACAAGAAAGCTTATTTGGGAATTCTTCCTGTTCTAATCCTTCTCCTCCTCGGGATTTTAAATATTTATAAAAAAATAACATGGAAAGAGCCAACAGATGGGGTTTCCTGGAAAGAAAAATCAGGCGGCTTTATGGCAATCAAAGTCGAAGTGAACAGTCCAGGCTACTTACATGGAATTAAAAAAGGCGATATTCTCTACTCAATTAACTATAACCTGACTAAAAATAAAATAGATTTGGCAAAAAATCAATGGGTGGCTTGGAGTTCAGATCAAAAAGTAACATATCAAATAAACCGTGAAGGAGAGCTCATCTTTCCTTCTTTCTATTTGACACAGAAGGGGGCCAATCTCATCTATTTTTATCTTGCTCTTATCGGCTTGACAACTCTGGCTATAGGCGTCATTGTTTTTCTCAACTCAAAAAAACCCTACACTATGCCTTATGTCTATTTTTATTTTCTTTCATTAACGTTTTATTCTTTCTATATTTTCTCTTCCACAGGCGAGATGAACACCCTGGACAGCATTTTTTACTGGCTTGATAAAATCGCCTTCTTCCTCTTTCCTCCTTTATTTCTACATTTTTTTCTCATTTTCCCTCAACGAAAAAAATCCCTTAAGGAAAAACCGTCTGCAGCATACTTTTTGTATCTTCCTGCTTTAATTCTCCTTGTGCTGAAAATACTCCTCTATTTCCCAAGTTCTCAAAAATTGAGTGACTTTCTCTTCCTGCGCCTCTACCAAACATCAGAAAAATTGGATCTCCTTCACTTTTCCCTGTATTCTATTGTTACTTTAGGCATCGTCTTCCACAGCAGTCTTAAACCTGCAAATCTCTTCATCAAAAAACAACTAAAATGGATTATCTATGGCTTAGGGTTCGGCATAATTCCCTTCACCCTTTTTTACATTCTCCCCTTCACGATCGGCCATATACCTTCAAAAGCTGCTGAACTCACCGTAGTCCTTCAGGCACTTATTCCCTTGACCTTTGCCTATTCTATTTCCAGGTATAAACTTATGGATTTCGAGGTGCTTCTCAAAAAAGCTTTCACCTTGATCTCTTCCTATGTTGTCATAGCAATCGTCTATTTTGTTGTCAGCTCCCAAACCAAAGTCTTCTCTGAAAACAGGCTTAACGCTTTAATTTTAGGAATCCTGGCAATAGTTCTTGGAGCAACTCTTTTCTCTCCCTTAAAAAAACTCTTCCAATCTATCCTAGACAGAGCATTTTATAAACGAAGTTATAAATACCGCAAAACTCTTCTTTCCATCAGCAAAGAGCTTTCGAGAGAGAGAAATCTTCATAAATTATCTCAAGGGCTTTTGGAATTAATCGCCAACGCCCTTTCTCTAAAATCCATTGCTCTCCTTCTGCCCGTAGACAATGAAGCGAACACTTTCTATATTTTAAAATCTAAAGGCAAATTGCCTATTTCTAACACCAAAATCACTCTTGACCAAAATCTCTATCAAAATTTAAAGACAAAGGAGTTTCTCTCTTTTTATTCTGTTAGCGAAAGAAAAGAGCTCCAAATAGAATTCAAACAGCTTTCCGCATTTGGCTTTTTTCACTTCATGCCGTTAAGAGTAGAAGACAAGCTAATCGGTTGTTTGGGGATGGGTAAAAAAGTTGATAACACTTTTCTCAATTCCGAAGACTGGGAGCTTCTGAGAACCATATCTTCTCCAGTGGCATTAGCCCTAGAAAATGCCTATCTTTACAACCAGGCTAACAAAAGAGCTTTTGAGCTAGAAAGGCTAAAAGAATACAGTGAAAACATTATTGAAAGTCTGACTGTAGGAGTAGCTGTCCTTGACCAGAAAGGAAAGATCACAGGTTGGAACCGCGTGCTTGAGGATACTTTTGCCAAGAAAAAAGAAGAAGTCATGAATAAAAATCTAATAGAGATTTTAGGGAGAAAAAATTTTCGAGCTCTATTTCCTCCTGATACACAAAAGGGTTTTCGTCTCTTGAGCGAAATCACTCTTGAGATACCTTCTGGAGGAAAAAAAATATTTGATATTGCTAAAACTCCTCTTCTCGACAACGAGATGAATACCTACGGAACTGTCATCGCTTTTGAGGATATAACAGAAAAAATCTCACTCCAACAACAGCTCCTCACTTCCGAAAAACTAGCTTCTATCGGGCTTCTTTCCGCAGGAGTCGCCCACGAAATAAATACTCCTCTCACTGGAATTTCTAGCTATGTTCAAATTCTACAGAGAAAACTTTCCAATTCTAAACACTCTCAAATTTTGGATAAAATCGAAGTCCAAACCGACAGGGTAGCTCGCATCATTAAAAACCTTCTCAACTTTGCTCGCAATCCTTCAGAGACATCCTTTCATTACGTTAATATCAAAGAAAGCTTCCAAGAGGTTATCTCCCTGATCACTTACAAATTAAAAACTTTAAACATAAAGTTAGAACTCGATCTTTATCCTGTCGAGCCCATCTGGGCCCAGGGAGAAAGACTTCAACAGGTATTTATCAATATTATCCTTAATGCCATCGACGTCATGCCTGATGGTGGAACTCTAAAAGTCGAGCTTGCTCAAAAAAATAACGCCATTGTCATAAAAATAGAAGATACAGGAACAGGAATAAAAGATCAGCATTTGCCACATATTTTTGATCCATTCTTTACCACAAAAGGAATAGGGAAGGGAACCGGTCTTGGATTATCGATAAGTTATGCTATCATCAAAGAACATGAAGGACACCTAACAGTAGAAAGCGAGAGCGGAAAAGGCTCCCTTTTCACTATTTATATACCGATGGATTTAGATAAGAGGAAAATGAACAAAGTCTCTCCTTCATAGAGCTAAAAATGACAAAAAAAGGAATGATTCATATTATTGATGACGAACCTATAATCCACGAAGTTTTGGGAGATCTTTTAACAGCAGAGGGTTATGAGGTAGAAATGTCTTCCAGCGGAGAAGAAGCTCTGACAAAACATTCATCTCAAGCCTTTGATCTTGTCCTTCTTGATCTGCTAATGCCAGGAATGGATGGGATAGAAGTTCTAAAGAAACTAAAAAAGATCGATCCGTATGCGGTCATCACAATAATCACAGCTTACGCTTCTGTGGAATCAGCCATTTCCGCAATGAAAACAGGAGCTTTTGATTATGTTCAAAAGCCCTTCAAGCATGACGAACTCCTATTAACTGTCAGAAGAGCCATAGAGCACAGAAGACTTCAAGAAGAAAACCTTCGTTTAAAGGACGAACTCAAGAAGAAATTCAGTTTCGAAAATATCATCGGTAAAAGCAAAATTATGAGCAACGTGTTTGAAATAATAAAAGCTTCTGCTCCCACCCGAAGCACTATCCTCCTCCTAGGTGAAAGCGGAACAGGAAAGGAGCTTGTCGCTAGAGCCATACATCAAAATAGCAACCGGATTAATTATCCTTTCATTGTTGTCAACAGCGGCTCCCTTCCACCGGATCTTTTGGAAAGCCATTTGTTTGGGCATGTGAAAGGAGCATTCACCGGAGCTGTGAGCCAGAAAAAAGGTCTTTTTGAAGCAGCCGAAAAAGGAACTATTTTTTTTGATGAGATATCTTCCCTTAACCCCGAAACCCAAGCCAAGCTGCTTCGGGTAATGCAAGATCGAGAATTCATGAGATTGGGGGGAACAAAGACGATTAAAGTTGATGTCAGAGTTATCGCCGCCACTAACTCAGACTTAGAAGACCTCATCGAGCAAAGGATGTTCCGAGAGGATCTTTTCTATCGATTGAATGTCATCAAAATAGAGTTACCTCCTCTTCGAGAAAGAAAAGAAGATATTCCTCTCCTCATGAAGCATTTCTTAGATATCTACAGCAAAGAAAATAATAAAGAAATCATTGGAGTAACTGAAGATGTGATGGAAATCATTGAAGAGTATGATTGGCCAGGAAATGTTAGAGAATTGGAAAACCTTATCGAAAGAGCAATTGTTCTCACAAAGTCAAAGCTTATAACTCGAAACACCCTTCCTCCCTTCCTGTTAGAATCCCGAAAAGGAGAAAAAAAACTACATTCTGCTTCTAACAACGAACTTAATCTCAAGGAACAGGTTCAATCCTACCAGAAGAAAGCGATTTTAGAAGCCCTGAGAGAAACAAAGGGAGTTCAAAAAAGGGCTGCCAATCGTTTAGGAATAAAGCCCACAACTTTGAATGAGATGATTAAGAGACTGAAGATAAATGCAAATAATCTATCTTATGATTGATCTTAAAAGAAAAAAGCTTAATAAAATTTTCCTGGAACAGCTCTGTTTGTATTCACTTTTATCTTTCTAGGCTTATCTTCTAATTCAAAATCAAATTTCTCAGTCCTTTTGTCGATCAAAAGCTTTTTTCGGATTTTATTACCATTCAGAGTCCATTCCACCCAAAGGGGAAATACAAAAAGATCCCTCTGTTGATGGACCATAAATTTAAGAAGGTATTTCCCTCCCTTTTTCTGGAGAGAATGGGAAACTCTAACTCCAGGAAGAACATGTGAGTCAAGCCACCCTTTGAAGAATAATGTCAAATCAATTTCTGAAATCTCCTCAAAGGTTTTAATAAAATCACGGGTGCTTGCTACACCATACTTATGGTCAATGAAAAACTTTTTTAATCCTTTAAAAAATGACTCCTCGCCAATAAAATCCATTAGCATATTTAACACCAAAGAAGTCTTATTATAAACGATAGATTGATAAGCTTCAAAATCAAAATAGCTGAGGCGAGAACCCATGGTTATAGGGCCCCATTCTGATTTTTTCTCTGTCCATCGAGAAAGTTTTTTCAGAATAGGGGAGAGAACCTTATCTCCATATTTTTCTCTTAAGTATAGAATTGAAGAAAATTGGGCTAAGCCTTCGCTCAGCCACTGGTCATGATAAGTTTTCCAGGTTACACAC
>JAUWYH010000165.1 GCA_030615975.1 Candidatus Aminicenantota bacterium | reverse complement strand
CCTCAAAAATACAGAGAACTACATAAGAGCAGAAAAAAACTTTTAGTAAGAGAAAGATTGGAAAAGCTTTTCGACCGAAACACGCCTTTTCTAGAACTTACTCCATTGGCAGCATACGATTTGTATGATAACGAGGCTCCCTCTGCAGGGGTGATAACAGGAATTGGAGTCATCCATGGCCGCGAAGTATTAGTTGTCGCTAATGATGCGACTGTAAAAGGTGGGACTTATTTCCCCATGACCATCAAGAAGCATATCCGGGCTCAAGAAGTAGCCATGAAGAACCGCCTGCCTTGCATTTATCTTGTGGATTCTGGCGGAATTTTTCTCCCACGCCAATCAGGTACTTTTCCTGATAAAGAGCACTTTGGTCGAATTTTTTTCAACCAAGCAAGGCTATCTGCTCTGGGCATACCTCAGATATCCATCGTTATGGGTTCCTGTACGGCCGGAGGAGCTTATGTGCCAGCCATGAGTGATGAGACGGTTATCGTCCGCAAACAGGGGACAATCTTTATCGGGGGACCTCCCCTTGTCAAAGCTGCCACAGGTGAAGAAGTCACAGATGAAGATCTGGGAGGCGCTGATGTCCATTGTCGTATCTCTGGCGTTTCTGATTATTATGCTCTCAATGATAAACATGCCTTAGAGATTGCTCGGAATATCGTCGAAACATTGGATCCGCCTCGTAAGTTTCATCTGGATATAACTGAGCCAGAGGATTCCTATTATGATCCAGAGGAGATATATGGGGTTATCCCTAGAGATTTAAGAAAGGCCTTCGATATGAAAGAAATCATCGCCCGCCTTGTAGACGGGAGCCGATTTCAGGAGTTCAAAGAACTATATGGTCAGACTTTGGTCTGTGGTTTTGCACGGATTATGGGTTATCCTGTTGGCATCCTGGCGAACAACGGAGTTCTGTTTTCTGAAAGCTCTCTTAAAGGAGCACATTTTGTCACTCTCTGTGCCATGCGCAAGATTCCTCTTATATTCCTACAAAATATAACTGGCTTTATCGTAGGGAAAGAGTATGAACACGGTGGAATCGCCAAGGATGGAGCAAAACTAGTTCATGCCGTGGCTGATGCAGATGTTCCTAAGTTTACGGTGATTATCGGCGGTTCCTATGGAGCTGGAAATTATGCCATGTGTGGTCGGGCTTATGAACCGCGGTTGCTCTGGATGTGGACGAATGCTCGCATCAGTGTTATGGGAGGAGAGCAGGCAGCAAATGTTTTGCTTACAGTGAAAATAAAAAGACTAAAAGAGCAGAAAAAAGAGATGTCTGAGGATGAAAAAGAGAAACTGATAAAACCCATTCTCAAAAAATACGAATATGAAGCCAGTCCTTATTACAGCACAGCCAGGCTCTGGGATGATGGCGTTCTTGATCCATTAGATACAAGAGAAGCTCTTGCCTTGGGCATTTCTATGAGCCTTAATGCTCCTATCCCTGATTATAAAGTTGGTATTTTCAGGATGTAAATTGGAAAAGAAAGAATACAAAACAATCCTCTTTATCCCCCAAGAAAAGATCGTCCGCATCGCACTCAATCGCCCAGAAGTGCATAACGCCTTTAATTCAACCATGCTCTTTGAGCTTGAAGATGCTTTTGAGAGGATCAAGGCGGATAAGTCCGTTCGGGTCGTTGTGATCTGCGGCGAAGGAAAATCTTTTTGTGCAGGAGCTGATATAAACTGGATGCGAGAGATCATCCATTATTCTTTTGAGCAGAATTTGGAGGAATCTCTCCAGTTGACAGAACTTCTCTACAATATCTTTACTTTGCCCAAACCAACAGTGGCTATGGTTAATGGAACAGCTATTGGAGGAGGAACCGGTTTTATTTCAGCCTGTGATATAGCTATCGCTTCAGAAGAAGCGAAATTTGGTTTGAGTGAAGTCAAAATCGGCCTTGTTCCTGCGGCTATCTCTCCTTATGTCATCCGTAGAATAGGGGAGAGCAAAGCCCGGGAATATTTTCTGACCGGAAAAAGAATATCTGCTCGAAAAGCCCTTGATATAGGGCTTATCAATGAAGTTGTCCCCCATGAAGAGCTCGAGGTCAAAGTAGAAGAAATAATACGCCTTCTTCTTGGTTCTGGCCCTGAAGCCTTGGCCAGCTGCAAAGAACTGATACAAAAAGTACCCTTCATGTCTTTTGAGGAAGCAAAATCCTTCACAGCGCAGATGATTGCCAAATTGAGAGTGAGCAAGGAGGGTCAGGAAGGAATGACTTCTTTTCTGGAAAAGAGAAAACCTCTTTGGGCGAAAAACGAGAAGGGTAAAACATAAAACGTAAAACGTAAAATGCTAAAAAAAATACTCGTTGCCAACCGAGGAGAGATCGCAGTCAGAATCCTCAGGGCCTGTCGGGAGATGGGTATTTCAACAGTGGCTGTATTCTCGGAGGCAGACCGGGAAAGTCTTCATATCCAAATGGCTGATGAAGCTTTGAATATCGGGCCAGCTCCTGCTATCGAAAGCTACCTCAACATGGACAAAATAATCGATGCAGCTCACCGGAGTGGCGCTGAAGCTATTCATCCCGGCTACGGCTTTCTTGCCGAAAATGCTGAATTCGACCGGTTATGTGAGAAAGAAAAAATCGTTTTTATCGGACCCAACTCGAAAGCATTAGAACTTGTCGGAGATAAAGTTCGATCCCGTCAGACGATGGAGAAGGCTGGAGTGCCTATTATCCCAGGAATGAAAAGCATTCCTAAGAACTTTTCTGAATACGATGTTGAAGCCCAAAAAATAGGCTATCCGGTGATGATAAAGGCATCAGCCGGTGGCGGTGGAAAAGGAATGAGGATTGTGTGGAGTTCGAAAGAATTGAAACCTTCACTTGAGGCCTGTATGAGAGAAGCCAAATCTGCTTTTGGCGATGATTCTGTCTATCTAGAAAAATACATAGAAGAACCGAGACATGTGGAATTTCAGGTTCTGGCTGACAATCATGGCAATGTCATCCATCTTTTTGAAAGAGAGTGCTCTATCCAGAGAAGACATCAGAAAATTGTGGAAGAGACTCCTTCTCAAGCTCTTGATCCAGAGTTGCGGACAAAAATGGGGAAGACAGCAATAAAAGTAATGAAGGTCTCAGGCTATAATAACGCAGGAACTGTAGAGTTTCTCCTCGACAAAAATAAGAATTTTTATTTTCTTGAGGTCAACGCCCGACTCCAAGTTGAACATCCGGTGACAGAACTCACTTCAGGTGTGGATTTGGTGCATCAACAAATTTCAATCGCTTCAGGTGAGAAACTATCTTTTAACCAGGAGGATATAAAGCCCAATGGCCATTCTATAGAATGCCGAATTTATGCTGAGGATCCTGTAAATAATTTTCTCCCTTCTTCAGGAAGAGTGCTCTTCCTCAAAGAGCCGCAAGGGCCTGGAATTCGTAACGATTGTGGCATTTATAGTGGATGTGATGTCCCCATCTATTATGATCCTATCCTGGCCAAACTTATTGTTTGGGCAGAAAATAGAGAGCTTGCTTGCCAGAGGATGGTCAATGCCTTGGATGATTATGTTATTCTGGGAATTAAGACAACAGTTGATTTTTTAAAGGAAGTCATCAGCCATCCTCAGTTCCGGGCAGGGATAACCACAACAGATTTTATTAATAAGTATTTTAATAAATGGGAAGGAAAGGGAAAAACAGAGGAGGACTTGAAATTAGCTTTACTTGCCTCTGCTTTTGCTGACTACCAGAAGACCTATACGAGAAGAGATTCGGTAAAGGAACAAAAAGAAATTTTTTCTCCTTGGCTTACCCTTGGAAAATGGAGGATTGGAGGGAAATAAGGTGGAATTCGAATTCTTAGTAGACGATAAGCTGCATAAGATATCTCTTGATAAAAAGGAAAAAAAATTTGTTTTTTCGGATGGGGAAGAGAGTTTTGAAGTAGATATTCATTATATCTCTTCAAATATGATTTCTAT
>JAUWYH010000179.1 GCA_030615975.1 Candidatus Aminicenantota bacterium | reverse complement strand
CACCTCTGAATGTTCCTTTAGTTTTTAACGGTTTTTCTTCCCGGGTGTTCGAGCGAGCAAAATCTTTTTTTTCAAAATTAGGTTTTAATCCTGTGATGGTAGGCCCTTCAAGCCAGGCTCTTGAAGAAATTTCGCCTCCTGATCTTACTCTCAAGGAGGGGGATCCCGTTGGTATTCAACTTGTGAGCGGTGATCTGAGTTTGGCCGCAATAGGGACAGTCACCCATGTTGACGGCAACAAAGTCTTGGCCTTTGGTCATCCTGTTTACAATTTGGGAACAGTTGATTATGCTATGACCAAGGCAAAGGTGATTACAGTTGTCCCGAGTCTTTCGACCTCGTTTAAATTAGCTGCTCCAGAGGCCTTGATAGGAAGGTTTACTCAAGACCGCACTTCAGGGCTTTTTGGTGAAATTGGAAAAATCCCTCAACTCATCCCTATTAATGTTAAGACAATAGATGATAACGGCGAGACAAAGGATTTTAAGATTAAAGTGATCGATGATAGAATTTTGACTCCAGTTCTTGTCAATTTTTCTCTTTCAAATATCCTCTCTGTCGAAGAGAGATCAACAGGTGATCTCACTCTCGAGCTTAAGGGCACTATTTATTTAGAAAACGGAAAAAGTGTTCGTCTCGAAGATATTTATTCTGGGAATTTTAATACTTCTGTCACCAGTCTTTCAACTCTTATATCTGCGGTTGTTTATTTCTTGACCAACAATGAGTTCAAGGAATTAGGTATCCACCGCATCGATTTAAGCATTCGTTCTTCAGAAAAGGTAAAATTTCTCTATCTAGAAAAAGTCTGGCTTGACAAGTATGAAGCTTCACCAGGAGAAAGAATCAATATAAAGATTTACTCTCGGAGTTTTAGAGGAGAAAGCATCCTCCAGGAAGGGGGGATCTTTGCTCCCCATCTTCCTGCGGGATCTGAATTCGATTTGGTGATTGCAGATGCAGCCTCCTTGCATCAAATAGAACTAGGCCAGTACAAAAGGCAGGCCTTTGTACCTCGAAGTTTAAGTCAGTTAATCAGGATTTTGAACAATCTTAGGAAGAACAATCGCATCTATTTTAAAGTCATTGCTTCCAAACCTGGTCTTTTTCTAAAAGGAGAGGAGATGCCAAACTTACCAGCGACAATGAAATCCATGTTTTCATCCCCCCGAGCGGCAGCTTCGGCTCCAACTGAACTTACAAAATCCACTCTGAGGGAATATCAATTGCCCATTCAACATGTGTTCAAAGGGGCAGTGGTGATTCCGATTAAAATAAAAAAATAGGAGAGAAAGGGAATGAAAAAAGGGTTTATTGCCGGCCTCATGGTTACGCTCTTTCTGGTTCAATTCGCCCAGGGTGTTGTCCCTCGCAAATGGGAAATTCGGAGCAAAGATAATTTTTTAAAGGGAAAGTTTAGTGGCATTTCAGTCTCTGATGAGGGTTTCCTTTCCCTTTCTCCAAGAGAAGAGAAAATAGAGGGCCCTTCTGAGGAGTTTTACTTATCATTTCTACTTACTTCGGAGGGAGTTGCCTATCTTGGAACAGGACACGGAGGCAAAATATATCGAATCAGCAACACCGGCAAAATAGAACTCTATTTCCAGGTGCCTGAAATGGATGTTTATTGTCTTGCTCTCGATAAAAGAGGGAGGCTGTATGCGGGCACGTCCCCAAACGGAAAAATTTATAAAATAACTGCCAAGGGCAAAGGAGACCCGTTTTTTAATCCTCAGGAAAAGTATATCTGGGATTTGTTGTTTACCGAAAAAGGTATTTTGCTGGCTGCCGTCGGTGAGAGTGGAGGCGTTTATGAAATAAATCAGGAAGGAGAAGGGAGATTAATCCTGAAAGCAGAGCAGAATCACATCCTTTGCCTGAAGATGAAAAAAAATGGGGATATTCTTGCAGGAAGCGGCGGGAAAGGTCTTCTTTACCGATTTTCCCAGGGTGAAAAAGCTTCGATTCTGTTTGAATCTCCCTATGAGGAGATAAAGAATATTGCTTTGGATGATCAAGGAAATATATTTGTTGGAGCTGGAGGAATTATTACTATACCTGAAAAAGAAGAGATTGCTCCTATTCAGGTTAAAACCGAAACAGATATAACCCTTACAGTTACTCCTTCCTCTGTGGGAACTGAGATAGCGTCTCCTTCGGGAAGAGAACAGCCGAGTGCTCTTTATAAGATAAGTTCAGAAGGGATAGCTAAAAGAGTCTGGCATTCTGATGAGGAATTGATTTACACTCTGATCTGGGTCAAAAGAGATAAAAAGCTTATCTTTGGGACTGGAAACAAGGGAAGAATTTATGCTATAAACAGAGAGGGAAAGATTTCGCTTCTCCTCCAAAAAGATTCTGAACAGGTCTACTCCTTGATTCCCTTTGATTTAAAAATTTATGCACTCTCCAATAACCCATCCAGTTTGTCCGTTCTTTATCCTGAGCAGAGATATGACGGCGAATATCTGAGTCAAGTTTTTGATGCCAAAACAGTATCATCCTGGGGAAGAATAGAGTGGAAAGCTGAAGTTCCTGAAGGTAGCTCTGTCCAGTTTCAGACACGAAGCGGAAATTCAAATGAGCCTAATCAGACTTGGAGCGACTGGTCTCCTCCTTATCAAAAAAAAGGAGGCGAGCAGATTTTAAGCCCAAAGGCCCGCTACATTCAGTTTAAGATTTTTTTTAAGAGCCAATCCGGCAAAGTATCTCCGTTTATTCAAAAGGTAAATCTTTTCCATCTTCAAGCTAATTTAGAGCCAACCATCATAAAGTTGGAATTGCTTCCTCCCAATCAGGTTTTTCTGAAACCTCCCCAACAGGAGGAGATCATATGGGGCGAGGATGTTGATGTTCGCCAGGAATCTGAAACTGAATATAAAGCCAAGTCTGTTATTTTAGCAAAAAAGGTTCAAAGAAAAGGGTTTCAGACTGTAATATGGGAGGCTTTAGATGAGAATGAAGATAATCTCCTCTTTTCTCTTTACATAAAAAGAGAAGATGATACTCGGTGGAGAGTTTTAAGAGAGAAATGGAAAGAGACAATTTTTGCCTTTGATACTTTGTCCTTTCCAGATGGGGTTTATTTTCTAAAAGTTGAAGCTTCAGATATTCTTTCTAATCCATTGGGTATGGAATTAAAGTCAGAAAAAATAAGCTCTCCTTTGACTATCGATAATTCCCTTCCTGTGATCAGAAATTTCCAGGCCGTTAAAAAGAGAAATAAGCTAACAGTCACTTTTTTAGCCGAGGATTCTACGTCTTTTATCGAGGAAGTGAATTACATCATCAGACCCGATGGGTGGATAAGAGTCTTTCCAGTGGATGGGATCTGTGATTCAAAACAAGAGAATTTCAAGGTGAACATAACTTTGCCTCTTAATTCTGCCAACCTTATTACTGTCAAAGTCAAAGATAGCTATGGCAACATCGGCGTCTATCGACACATTTTTTAGCCATAACGATCCGTTCAGGGAACGAACCTTACAGCTTCACTCTTTCCAGGTATTTATTTTTTTTTGTGTCGATGCGGACAATATCCCCTTTTTTTATGAATTGGGGAACATTAATAGTGATGCCTGTTTCAAGAACAGCTGGCTTGCTGCTGGCTGATTGCGTGGCTCCCTTAAGGAAAGGTTCGGTCTTGACTACTTTTAAATCT
>JAUWYH010000031.1 GCA_030615975.1 Candidatus Aminicenantota bacterium | reverse complement strand
TCTTCCTGTTTCAATCTTTTTATTGCCGCCAGAAGATCCTGGATGTATTTTGTAGGCGAACTTAAAGGCCGGTAATAATCCAAAGGGAACTGGAAGAGAAACTCTCTGAAGAAAATGGCCTGCTCGATATCGTCTAAGAGTTTGAAATCAGGGGGATATCCTAATTCTATCCCATAATTTCTCAACACTCTTTCCCCGAAGGAATTAAAAGTGCTGATCTCCACAAAAGAGTAGCTATAAGGTATCAAGAGATCTATTCTTTCCTCCATTTCATTAGCCGCCTTCTCTGTGAAAGTCACAGCCAGGATTTCTTCAGGCTTAGCTAATTTAGCGGCTATAAGGTAAGCAATGCGATGAGTGATAACCTTAGTTTTTCCAGTTCCTGCTCCAGCAATGATAAGAAGAGGCCCTTCTCCATGTATTACGGCCTCTTTCTGGGCAGGATTCAGACCATCCAGCAAATGATGGATTTTTTTTTGAGATGATAATTGGGACATAAAATGAAAATTGATCTATTTTTCTTTCTTTATGATAACAATTTCATCTGGCTTCATATACCAAAGTTTTTCTCGGGCCTTCTTCTCAATTGCTTTCGGATTCTTCTCAAGCTCTTCTATATCCCTCTCTAATTTGCTTTTTTCCTGTGTAAGGCTCTCTATCTCCTGGAGCAAAGTTACAAGTTTTTTCTTAGATCGAAACATTTCAATCAATCCATTTTTACCAAAAAAGGAAGCTATGAGTAAGATTAGGAAAAGAAAGCTTAGTGCAACAGCAAGAAGTCTCTTTCGAAAAAGGTTTTTATTTTTCTCCTCTTTTCTGTTCAAGAAAACGCCTCCAATCCAGATTTCATGATCCTCTCTAGTTCTTTTTTGGAGCTTGCTTCTCCGTAACAACGAATGAGCGGCTCTGTCCCTGAAAATCTAAGGAGAATCCAATCATCATCGATAAAATCCAATTTTATCCCATCAATGGTTTCAACTTTAAGAACTTTTCTCCCTCCGAACTGTGATGGGGGATTTTTTATTAATATTCTTACCTTTTTCCTGTTTTCTGGAGTCAGTAAAACACTCTTTTGGTCTTGAACTCTCTTTCCATATTTTCGAAACAAATCATTTATCAGCTCGGAAATACTCTTTCCTATTGCCGCCATCATCTCTGCCACCAAGAGCCCGGCATAAATGCCGTCTTTTTCTGGAAGATGATCTTTTATCACAATACAAGCGCTTTCCTCTCCTCCAAAGATGATTTTTTTCTGTAAAAAAAGATCTGCTAGATACTTGAATCCCACTGGTGTTTTATAAAGGGGAAGGTTATATTTTCGGGCAATACGGTCTACCAAATGCGTTGTGGAAACAGAGCGAGCCACTCCCCCTCTCCAATTTTTCTCTGAAACCAGATAGTCCAACAATAAAGAAAGGATTAAGTTCTGAATGATAAAATTTCCTCGCTCATCGACAACTCCAAAGCGATCGCCGTCTGCATCGGTTGCGATCCCAAGCTGACATTTCTTTTCCTTTACAAATTTTTTCAACTCGCCAAGATTCTCTTCTGTACAAGACGGTGTAATTCCTCCAAAATAAGGATCAATATAACCATGAATTTCTTCTACTGGGATATGATTTTCCTCAAGAATTCCATCCAGATATTCGCGGCTTGTCCCATACAGTAAATCCGTCGCAATTTTGATCTTGGACTTTCTTATAAGCTCAAAATCAATTTTCTCTTGGAGAAAATTCAAATAATCATCTTGGAGATCAATTCTTTCTATGAATTCCCCTTTCGGATAATAAGGACAATATGAATATCCCAAAAGCTTTATTTCTTTTTCTATTTTATCTGTCTCTTGAGGAAGAGCAGGAGCACCTGTTTCCGTGTTGAATTTGAGGCCATTGTATTCAGGGGGATTAAAAGAAGCCGTAAAGTTTATCCCTCCTTGAGCTTTTCTTTTTATTATCTGGTAGGCTTGTGCCTGAGAAGGGGCATCCCTGTCTGCCATAAAGACATGAATCTGGTTGTGGGAAAGAACCTTTGCTGCTTCTAAAGCATATCTTTCTGAAAGAAATCGGGTATCATAATTGACGATGACCGATTTCTTTTTCTCTGGAAATTTCTCTTTCAAATAATTGGCTATAGCTTGAACAACGAGCCTCACATTCTGGAAAGTAAACTCTTCACCCATTACGGCCCGCCACCCTGAAGTTCCAAATCTAATCATCTTTTTTCTTAAAATTAACACAAGAACCAATGAAAAGCAATCTACTGATTGACACTCTCGCAAATCTTTTTTAACTTATTTGTAATGGCAGAAATAAAACATCGATTTCTTGCAGGAATATTTTTCATTTCCTCAGCAACCCTCTGTTTGCAAATATCTCTCACCCGATATTTTTCCATCTCCCAACAATATCACTTTGCCTTTTGGGTGGTGAGTATTGCATTTTTAGGTTACGGTGCAAGCGGATCCTTCTTAGTCCTTTTCAAAAAATTCGGCTCTTTCGACCATGATAAATTCTTATCTTCCAGTTCTCTGCTCTTTTCTCTTTCCATTATATGCAGTTTTTTGCTCTATAATTCCATTCCCTTCGATTTTATAAAACTTTCATGGGACAAAAACCAGATTTTCTTCGTGTTTCTTTACTATCTTTCCCTCAGCCTCCCTTTTTTCTTTGCTGGTCTGACTATTTCATTTGCTATCACAACGCGATCAGCTTTTGTCAACAAGATATACTTTTCTGATCTCTCTGGAGCGGGCATCGGTACTCTCCTTTCCGCTTTTGTCTTCCTGTCCAAAGGAGATAGAGGAGTCATCATCTTTATTTCCTTACTAGCTCTTTTTGCCTGTTATCTTTTCAGCAGAAAGCGATCTTTCTTTTTTAAACTATCACTCCTCTGTTTTATCGGCCTTGAAGTGGGAGTTTTTCTATACTCGCCTTCTTGGCTGAGTTTCAGAATTTCCCCTTTCAAAGCACTTCCTTTAGCCTTAAAATATCCCGATGCAAAACATCACTTCACAAGATGGAATGCCATATCTCGGATTGATATCCTTGAATCGCCAGCAGTGAGATATGCGCCAGGGCTAAGTCTCTTGTACGAGGAGAAGCTTCCTCCTCAACTCGGACTTTCAATAGATGGAGGAGAACTGACTGCTATCACCAGATTCAGGAGCCCCCAGGATCCTGAATTAAAATTTCTTTCCTTTCTCCCCTCTTCCCTTGCTTACTCTTTTCTCCAAAATCCACGCACTCTCATCATTGAACCTAAAGGAGGATTAGACGTTTTGGCAGCCATCGTCTTTAAAGCCTCTCAGATTAAAGTCATTGAAAGCAACCCTTTGATTGTAAAACTCCTTCATAATGAACTCGCTTCTTTTAGTGGTCACTTATACAATAGAAATGGCATTCAGCTTGTCTCAGCTTATAGCCGGGCCGCTTTACAAAATGAAAAAAAAGACTATGACCTCATTGTCTTTTCTCTATCCGATGTCTTTGGTTCCTCCAGCACGGGTTTATTTGGATTTGGCGAAAATTACCTTCAAACCCTCAACTCATTCGTCCAGATTTTAAATCGATTATCTTCACAGGGAATAGTCAGCACGAGTCTGTATCTGCTTCCTCCTGCCCGACAAGAAATGAGAGTTTTGGCAACTTGGATAGAAGCCCTGGAAAAAAGCGATGCAAACCCTGCTTTTCATATTGTTGCCATCAGAAGCTGGGGGACTATTAGCTATTTCATCAAAAAAAGTCCTTTCCTGGAGCAAGAAATTCAAAAATTAAAAGATTTTGCAAACAAATGCCTCTTTGATCTTGTCTATTATCCAGGAATAAAAATCGAGGAAGTCAATCTCCATAACGAGTTCGAAAGACCTCTTTACTACGACTTTACGCTAAAACTCCTTAACCCATCAAAAAGAAAAGAGCTTTACGAGAATTATCTCTTCGAGATTAAGCCTGTAACAGACGATCGACCTTTTTTCTTTAACTTTTTTAAGCTGAATAAGTTGAACTTAACTTATAAAGCGCTCGGTCAAAAATGGTGGCCTTTCCTTCAGGGACAATTCCTTGTTCATCTCCTCCTATTTCAATCCATCATTATCGCTGTTGCTTTGATTCTCTTACCACTTTATGCTCTTCGAAAGGCGAAAATAAGAAAGAAAGGTGTTTTTCCAAAAGTCTTTTCCTATTTTGGCTTAATCGGAATGGCCTTTATGTTTGTAGAAATAATTCTTATACAAAAATTCATTCTCCTTTTAGGCCATCCTCTGTATTCTATCTCTGTAATTATTTTTTCTCTGCTTTTCTCCTCTGGATTGGGAAGCTTCTTTTCTAAGAGAATCCTTGGGCAGAATCTAAAAAAGAATCTTAGAATCAGCCTGCTTGTTTGTGCAGGCCTCATTGTTTCATATCTATTTCTTTTTCCTCTCTACTATGAAAATTTCATAGGGCTCATCCTTCCCTTAAAAATCATCCTCACAGTTTTGGTAATCTTTCCCCTCGGTTTTCTTATGGGATTTCCGTTCCCTACGGGAATTCGACTGCTGGAGTCGAAAGATAAAAGCATTATTCCGTGGGCCTGGGCTACAAATGCGTTTTCCTCAGTAATCAATTCCATATCTGCCTTGATGATCGCCTTCTGGGCAGGATATAATCTTGTCCTTTTCCTGGCAGCAGGAGGATATCTACTCGCGATCCTTTTTCTGGGCTTCTCCAATCATGGGAACAAAACGAACACCTAAAATATGTTTGACTTTCGGCTTGCCCTTTGTTTTTGTGATAAGAGTAAGAGTTTGAAAATAAAGGGTGCTCCCTAAAGGAACAATCAGCTTCCCCCCTTCTTTTAGCTGCTTTAAAAGAGGAGGAGGCACATGGTTTGCTGCACATGTAACGATAATCGCATCAAAAGGAGCCTCCGCCTCTAAACCATAGTAACCATCTCCCCATTTGACATGGACCTCGCTGTAACCGAGCTTTTTCAGCGTCTCGGCCGCTTTATTGGCCAATTTCTCCCTTATCTCTATCGAATAGACTTTGTCTGTAAGGTGAGCAAGCACTGCAGCTTGATAGCCGGAGCCGGTTCCAATTTCCAAGACCTTATCACCCTCTTTCAACCTGAGATGTTGGGTCATCAAAGCAACGATATAAGGCTGGGATATTGTCTGTCCCTCATCAATCGGTAAAGGATAATCCTCATAAGCCTGACTTCGATACGCAGAACTTATAAAAAAATGCCGGGGAACTTCCCCCATGACTTCTAATACTCTTTTATCCGTTATATCTCGTGCCTCAAGTTGCTTTCGAACCATATCTCTTCTAAGCCGCACATAAGTATCATCTTCTCCACAAATTGAAAAAAAGGGAGCTGAAAAAGCCACTCCAAAAACAAAAACGACTCCTAAAAATTTCCCTTTTTTCATCTTTTCTTTATTTTCCTCTAAAAAAACAAAGAAATCAATCAACATTTTAGATGAATGGGCGACATCTCTGATTGAGATTATCTCTAACCTCTAAAGGTGATGAAATTATTATGAATTTCACCTTTAAAACCCTCCCTATTGGTGATTGACGCTCAAGGAGGAATCTGTAATTATTACGAGACATTATGAGAGAAATCATTAAGAATTACGTCTTTAAAAGAAAGGTTTCTTTATTTGACAAAATTTGACAAAAAATGTGTTTTCTGATAAGAGCATAAACACATATAAAGACATCATATGGAGAATAAAGCGGTTTATCCCGGATCATTTGACCCAATAACGAATGGGCATGTTGATATCATCCAAAGAGGAATGACACTTTTTGACAAGATATTGGTTGCGGTTTTGGAAAACCCGAAAAAAACACCTCTTTTTTCGACTAAAGAGAGGATAGACATGATTCAGGATGTATTCTCTGATCAAAAAAAAATCGAGGTGAAAGCATTCGATGGACTCCTCGTTGAATTTGCAAAAAAAAACAATGCTAAAATTGTAATAAGAGGCCTTAGAGCCATCTCTGATTTCGAGTATGAATTTCAAATGGCCCTGATGAACAGAAAGCTGAACCCTGAAATCGAAACTTTTTTTATGATGCCCAACGTGAGCTATACTTTCCTCAGCTCGAAGTTAGTGAAAGAGATCTTCATGTTAGGCGGGTGTCTCAAAGATTTAGTTCCGAATCATGTGGAAAAAAATTTAAGGGAAAAATTTAAAAAAAGCATCTAAGTCTTACTTTATAAGAAGGAAGAAACAAAAATGTTGGGTTTTGGCCGAGAAAAAGGATTGGTTGGCTTAGATATAGGCTCTCATTCCATAAAGGCCGTTGAACTCAACCCCAAGAAAAAAGCGAGTGAAAACCTCTATGAAATAAAGAAAATAGGTTATGAGCTTATCCCTCGCGATACAATAGTAGAAGGAACAATTATTGATTCTGCAGCAGTCGTTGAAACAATCAAAATGATTTTTGATGAAAACAAGATATCCAACAAAAACGTAGCTATTTCCATTTCAGGAAATTCTGTGATTATAAAAAAAATCTCCCTGCCCTCTATGGATACAGAAGAATTAGCCGAATCTATTATCTGGGAAGCCAAGCATAATATTCCTT
The DNA here is from genome assembly GCA_030615975.1 of Candidatus Aminicenantota bacterium. Taxonomy (GTDB): domain Bacteria; phylum Acidobacteriota; class Aminicenantia; order Aminicenantales; family Aminicenantaceae; genus JAUWYH01. The sequence goes on along the minus strand of JAUWYH010000031.1, from coordinate 4,687 downwards.
ATCCTTATGAGGAGACAAATGTGGATTACGCCATTCTAAGACCTTCTCCATATTCAGAAGAAAAAAATCTTGATATTTTGCTTGTGGCGGCAAAAAAAGACAAGATCGCCAACTACAGCAATGTTGTCTATCAAGCTCGCAAGAATTTGGAAGCAATGGAGGTTGATGTTTTTGCTCTTCAAAATGCCCTGGAGATAAATTACTCAGAGATTCTAAACGAAAAAACAGTAGCCATCATCAATATTGGAGCAAACATAACAAATGTAGTTATTATCGAAAAAGGAATTCCTCAACTGTTCAGGGATCTATCCCTGGGAGGTTTCTTTTTCACTGAAAACATGAGTAAGGATTTAAACATCAGTTTTGATGAAGCAGAAAAGGCTCTCAAAGGTATTCCTGTCAAAAACTTCCCTTCAGAACAATTGGAAGCTTCGCTGAGAACGAACATTGAGAATCTCCTCGAAGAAATTGAAAAAACTTTTTCTTTCTATGAAGTTGGAGAAAAAAAAGAAAAGAAAATTGAACAGATTTTTCTTAGTGGAGGCCTGTCAAAGTTGAAAGGTTTTCCAAGCGTTTTTGAAAACAAGTTCAAGACAAAAACAGAGATCCTCAACCCTTTCAGGAAAATATCATTTGAAGAAAAAAAATTTGATGCTATTTATTTCCAAGAATTGGCTGCTCTCTTTGGGGTAGCCACAGGTTTGGCAACCAGGAGACTGGAAAAATAAACAATGATCAGGATAAATCTTTTAAAGCCCGAAAAAAAAGAACTAAAAGAAACACCTGCTATCCCTATTCCTGAAGCAAAAGTACAAAAAAAGATCCCAGCATTCAGTCTCATTCTCCTCCTTCTTATTATTGCTGTTTTCGCTCTTTTCCTTTTTCAAAAGAGAGTTATCAATAAAGAAAAAAATCTCTTGAGGGAGGCGCAAGAGGAGAAAAAACAACTTCAGGATGTTTTGGTGAAATTAGATAAGCTGGAAGAACAAAAAAGGGTCTTTGAGAAAAAAATTGACCTCATCAATCAATTAAAGTCCTTCCAAGAAGTAGCTGTGAAAATAATGGATGAATTAAGCAAGAACATACCTGATTGGGTTTGGTTAACCGAAACAACTTATAACAACCAGACCGTTAAAATAAAAGGAAATGCTCTTTCTAACAATCTAATTGCAGATTACATCTTCAATCTAGAGAACAGCCCTTATTTCAGCAACGTTAATCTTATCTCCTCCACTCAAAAAAGAACAAAAAATAACCAATATTTAGAATTTTCTCTAACTACCCAATATGTTTTACCTGAAGTAATCTCAGCGACTTCAGGCGAATCAGGACAAAAGCAAAGGAAATGAAAAACCAGCCTTGGTATGTATATTTATTTCTAGCGATTTTTATCTTTGGCCTTTTCTATTTGCTATATTTCAAACCCAAAAACGCTGAGCTAAAAGATCTGAGGGAGGAAAGGATAAAAGCTGAGGGAGAAGTGATAAAACTGCGGGCAAAAAAAGACGAAGTAGATCAAATTGAAGCTGAGTTAAAACACATGAATCTGACTTTAAAAGAGCTCGAAGCCATTATCCCTCAAAGAAAAGAAATAAGCGACATTTTAAGAAAAATCCAACAGCTTGCCAACGATTCTCGGCTTAACATTGTAAAATTTACTCCTAAAGGGGAAATCGATAAGGAATTTTACTCTGAGTGGCCTATTCCAATAGAAATTATTGGAAATTACCACAATCTAGCAATGTTTTTCGACAGGTTGAGTCATTTTTCACGTCTCTTCAACATAGAAAATTTCTCCATAAAATCTCTCAGGGACCAGACAGAAGCTTCCACCATATCAGCAAATTTTACAGCCAAAACTTATATTTTTCGCGAAGAAACTGTCTCTTCAGAATCAAATCAAAAAAAATCAGGGAAAAAAGAGTGAAAAAGATACGGAATGTTTTCATCTTAGTTGGTTTTCTCATCTTGGGAATTTTCACCCTTTTATCTCAGGAAGAAAAAAAGAATCCAGACAAAGAAATCGGGGCGGAAATGGAGGAGAAGAATTATTTTTCTTACAACCCGAGAGGAAGAAGAGATCCTTTCAGAAATCTGCTTGCTGGGAGAGATGTCAAGGAGAAAGCCCTGGTAGGAGGAATGCCTGAAATTTCCATTGATGACATCACCCTTGTAGGTATTATCAAGGCCAGAGGTAAATACACGGCAGTGATCAACGGTCCTCAAGAATTTCCTTTTTTCATCAAAGTTGGAGATAAGTTTTCTGATGGCTCTGTCTTATCCATCAAGGAATCTCAAGTGGTTTTCCGAAAGACAAAAGAAAGAGGCATTCTCTTAATAATACCAAAAGATATTGTCAAAGCATTATCCCCAGAGGAGCTATAACATGAAAAAGAAAAATTACTTGAAAGTCCTCTGCTTCTTATGTCTCCTTGCACTATTAAGCGGGTTTGCTCATGAAAACGAATCTTTAGTCAACATAAATAAAATATCTGTTCATCCTGGAAAACTCAACACAAAAATCTGTCTTGAAACAAACTCTCCTCTCACCATCGCCAACACATATTACGCCCCAGAATCTCCCTCCACAATTGTAATCGATCTGGATGAAATAAATACAGATAAAGAACCTCAAATCATTCAAGAAAAACCATCGTTGGTTGAGGAAATAAAAATCAAAAAAACCACAGCTCGCAAGCTTCGTCTCCTCATTGGCTTGAAAGAGCGAGTGCCTTATCGTATCTTTTCCGACCAACAAAATACAATAATAGAGCTCAACAATATTCAGAGAAAACAGGAAGAATATCTTCTCGAAGATGAAACAATAGAAAAGCTAAAAAAAAGGACTAAAAGTTCAATTTTCTTAAAAAAAATTGATGTTTCAGAAAATAGTGATAGGATCAATATATGGGCAAACCTGAGTAAGCAAGCCATCTCCCGCGTGTTTGCTCTTGAAAACCCTTTACGCTTGGTTGTCGATCTCTTCGACACCCATTATTCTGATCCTCTCTTTGTTTATACAATAAAAAAGCTCGGGATTGAAAAAGTTAGAGTAGCGCAGTTTCGAATCTCAAATCCTTATACTATCACCCGGATAGTATTTGATCTCACCGAACCCAAATTCTACACCTTAAATTCCAAGAAAAATGGATTGATCGTTTCTTTTTATAAGAATAAGACCTTCCAGACCCTTCCTTCCAGCAAGCCTCCATCTCCAAAATTCCAAGAGCCAAAACCTCCACCAAAAAAAACAGTTCAAACTCCAGATAAACCCGTAGAAAAAGAAAAAAAACCAACTACTACTACGCCTTCAGATAAAAAAATTACTGGAGACAGGCCTGTTCAGGAGAAACCTCAGGAGGATCAAATCCAACTACAAATCCTTTCTGAGCCTGAAGAAAAATACACGGGAGAAATCCTCAGTCTTAAATTCAAAGATGCAGATTTACGGGATGTTGTTCTCTATCTGGGAGATTTTGCCAACTTGAATGTTGTTTTCGACCCAGAAGTAAGAGGCACAGTCACCTGTGATCTTCAGGATGTCCCTTGGGATCAAGCCCTGGATATCGTTCTCAAGATAAACAAAATGGGAAAAATAATCGAAAGAAATGTGCTGTGGATTGCCCCAATCGTAGTACTCACTCGAGAAGAAGAAGAAATAAGAAGATTGAAAGAAAGTAAAGAGTTAGCAGAGCCTCTCCTGACTAGACCATTTACTCTCTCCTATTCAAAAGCTGGGGACGTAAAAGCGCTGCTCAGCAATAAGCTCTCAGAAAGAGGAGAAATCATCGTTGATAATCGAACGAACACTTTGATCATTTCCGATGTCAAAGACAGAATCGAGCTTCTAGAGAAGCTAATCTCTATATTTGACACACCAACTCCTCAGGTCTCTATCGAAGCAAGAATTGTGGAGGCCACATCCAATTTTATCCGCAATCTTGGCATTCAGTGGGGTCTTCGAGGGATTGCAGACCCGTTTTATGGCAATCAGACTTCTCTCCAATTTCCTCATAAAATATTGGTTGATGGAGCCCTCATCCCAGAAGGAATCGTAACAAAAGGAATTGGTGGACCGTTGGGTGGTTATGCCATCAATCTCCCTGCCCCTGTATTCACCACTGCATTGGGTCTTTCTTTTGGCAATGTATTAGATACTTTTAGGCTGGATATGGCAATTTCTGCTTTAGAAACCTCCGGTCAAGGTCAAATCATTTCCTCTCCAAAAATAACAACTCAAAATAATCAACAAGCAGAAATCATCCAAGGAAGACAAATCCCTATTCAGACTATCGCTAATTTTACTGTAACAACAAGATATCAGAATGCAGCCTTAGAGCTTAGGGCAACTCCCCAGATTACTGCCGAAGGAACAATTATCATGTATATCGAAATAAGAAACGATGCAGCCGACTTCGCTAATCTCGTCAATGGAATTCCTCCGATTATTACCCAAAGCGCAAAAACAACAGTGAGGGTTCCAGATGGAGGGACAACAGTCATTGGAGGAATATACAGAACCGAAGATTCTATTACTCGACAAAGAGTTCCCTTTTTCCACAAAATACCCATTCTGGGAAATCTATTCCGTTCTTTTGCTCGAACAAAACAAAATCGAGAGCTGCTTATCTTTATTACTCCCAGAATAATCAAATAATAGGATACGAAAAATGGAAAAGGCAAAAAA
>JAUWYH010000038.1 GCA_030615975.1 Candidatus Aminicenantota bacterium | reverse complement strand
TTATTCTTTTCTTTATAAATATTCTTTTATTTTAACTGGGCCGTTAGCTCAGAGGGAGAGCACCGGCCTTTTAAGCCGGGTGTCACTGGTTCGAGTCCAGTACGGCTCACCATCCACAAACGCCCCTGTCGTCTAGCTTGGTCTAGGACATCGCCCTTTCAAGGCGGCAACACGGGTTCAAATCCCGTCGGGGGCGTTAATTATTTGTTTCATTTAATATCTATTTATGCCTCCATCATAGAAGGTCGAAAACAGTACTCAATTCATTCGCCTTCGTAAATGGAAATCTTTAACCTTTTTTATCTTTAATATCAACGGAACAGACTGAGCCAACTGATTTTATGGCTTGCTTTTTTTAATAGACGAGTTCGATGGTTTTAATCTCTGATTTTCCGAAATTCAGATCAAAAGAATTCTCCTTGGAAGGAAGAGAACGCAGCCGATTTTCCATCAGATCCAACTCGTATATCTTCTTCGGTCTACGGAAGAGCTCGATGAGAGCTCGAGTGGCTTCTCCCTCTGCCTCATAAAGCCTTAAGATGAGACTTTCCCTATCCTCTGCCTTTTTCACAGCGGCAAGAATGATATTTGAGGGAGAGGCCTTGAAAAAAGAATAAGAAAGAGGCAGTTCGCCAGTGTGAGAGTCAACAAAGAAGGAGATCAGAGGGCAGTTAAATTCATACCCTTTTTGGACTGTGTCGGCCTTTCTCCAATCGCCCTTGTGAGGATAGAGAGCGTAAGAGAATCGGTGTTTGCCCCTATCAGCCATCGGGTCGGGCCATGTAGGCGATCGGAGGAGGGTAAGCCTTAAAACATTGTCTTTGATGTCACAGCCATATTTGGACTCGTTGAGGAGGCTTACTCCGTAGCTTCCATCTGAAAGATCGGCCCAGCGGATTGCAGGGACTTCAAAACGGGCTTTTTCCCAGCCTGTGTTCCGGGAGGTCGGTCTTTGGATATGGGCAAAAGGAATTTCATAAGTCGCCTTGTCGCTTTTTACATCCACCGTAAAAGCAACTTTTAGAAGGACGTGGTCTTCCCACCAATCTGCTTTCATCTCGATGTCGATGCGAGGTATATCTTCGTAGAGAATAATTTCCTGAGAGAAAAAAGACGAGGGAAAATCCGCGGTGGGTGCACGCCTGGCCTTTGAAAGGCCAAGAAAATTTTTCTTGACCTTTAGGGAGGCCATAACAGGGCCATTCTGAGCGATGATTATACTTTTTGCTTTGTCTAGTTTCCAGCTCCGCCCAGTATACTGGATATTCCAGGCGTCCCAACGATCGGGAATATCTTCGAAAAGCTGAAGCTCGTTTCCACAAGCTGCAGCAGCCAGGACTTCTCTTTTTTCGCTTTTGTCAAATATGCTGATAATATTTCCGGTTTCAGGATGGAGATTGATCGTAAAATAACGGTTTTCTAAGGTTGTTTCTCCCACTTTCAAGACGCTTTCATAGGTGGTACCTCCGCCCTTTTGTATCTTGTAAATTGTATAGCCAAGAGAGGGGACGCCTTTGGCGATGAAACAGAGGATGTTCCCTTTATTTGTACTTAACACCTGGGAAGGAATTTCTTCTCCTTTCTCGCTCAAAACAGTGACCTTTTCTTCAAACTCAGCAGAAAGCTTTGCTTTAACCACTCCATCTCTTGTCCATGAGAGAGGGTTGAAGACGAGAAGGGGAAAGCCTTCTTTTCCTCTTTTTGTATCTATTTTCTGGGCGAGATGGAGGAGGCTTTCTCTTATGACATTATTGAGGAGATGGCGGACTTCAAGATACCATTCTTTGGCATCTCTGTATACGGGAGCAATACTGGATCCAGGAAGGATGTCATGGAATTGGTTCATCAAAACCTTTTCCCAGGCTTTTTTCAGAGTATGTGTTTTGTACTCGTCTCCAAAAAGAGAAGCAATAGAAGAAACTTTTTCTGTGTTAGAAAGGAGAACCTCAGAGTGTCTATTGAATTTTTTTGTCTCCGCTTGGGTAGTGTAAGTTCCCCGGTGGTATTCTAAGTAGAGCTCATCTTTCCAGACAGGAATAGATTCGAGATTTTTTTTCTTGATTTGGCTTAAAAATTGGGAAACTGAACTGTGTTTTAATTTAGGAAATATGTTTTGTTCTCGATATCTTTCCACTCGGCTGAGCATCTCCCGGTTGGGCCCTCCGCCGTGATTTCCTAATCCGTATAGAATGAGAACTTTCTTTAATCCTGTGTTCTTTTCAAACTGCTTCAGGCCATCGACCATCCTTTCTGCTCTTAGCTGGCCGACATAGCCTGTTGGGGGAAAGTAAGTTAGGAGTCTTGATCCGTCAGGCCCTTCCCACCAGAAAAGAAAATAGGGAAACGTAGTTGTGTCATTCCAGCTAATCTTCTGGGTAATAAAGGTATCGATTCCGCTTTTTTTGAAAAATTGAGGCATGTTCCAGTTGTATCCAAAGGAATCAGGGTTCCAGCCTAGGCGGACATTGATCCCAAACTTTTCTTTAAAATATCTCTTTCCGTATAAGATCTGACGGATGAAAGATTCTCCATCAGTGAGATTGCAGTCGGGCTCAGCCCACATTCCTCCGACAATTTCCCATCGTCCTTCTTTGACTTTTTTCTTTATTCGCTCGAAGACTTCTGGATAATAGTCCTCCATCCATTTGTAAGCCTGAGCTTGACTCTGGACATAAACAATATCTTTGTATTCTTCCATATTGTCCATGATTGTAGAAAAAGTCTCTTTTGCAACTTCAACAGTTTCTCGCCAGCGCCACAGCCAGGCCAAGTCGATGTGGGAATTCCCCGAGATAAAAAGGGTGTATTTTTTAGAAAAACGAGAAATCGGCTTTACCTCTCTATAAAATTTAAGGAGGCAAGCTTTAACTTTTGAAAAATTTCCTTGGCGAAGGCAATCCAGACCGAAATTCATAATAGCTTTCTGGAATTTTTGCTTTAGCTTTTGGAATTCTTTTGAAGATGAGAACTGTATATAGTTCTCACAGACAGGTCTTTCCCCTCGTGTTGGACGGCTTCTTGGTGGAGACAAGTCAAGGAGAGCAGCCCCGATTTTCAAATCTAACAAGAATCGAGAAAGCCATTCGTGGGCTTCCTGAGCGTTCTTTATCCGGAAAAGAGCTTCTTGAAGCTGAAGAAAAGTCCCAGGCTCCGTAACTTTTCTCTCTATGAGCGGAAGTCGTCCTAAATTGTCAAACCGGAATGCCAAGAGAATTTTTTCTCCAGGTGTAGCCTTAGAAGTCAATACAAACTCTTTTCTTATTTGTCCTGTTTGGTTTCCGAATTCAAGTTTAAAGGATTCCTTGAGTTCGCCGTTTTGGAAAAACTTTCCTTCAATTTCTCCTATGCCTCTGAATATACAGGAGAGGCAAATTTCACTCCCTTGTGTTTTAACTCCAGCAAAGTTATCTGGTACTTGAAATTGATGACGCAACCAGAAAATCTTATCCCGGACAGAGAAACCGACCTTTATTAGAGGCCATTTGGAGTCATCCAGGATAATTTTTTCTCCATGGACAACATCTCCTTTATTGATTTTCCAGGGGGAGAGAGTATTATCGAGCAATGCTTCGATATCCTCGATGCGCGTTTGAATTTCTTGTTGACCAAGGAGGAAGATGCTCGATGAAAAAGCTAAAATGAGAATAATGAAGGCTATCTTAGAAACTCGCATTTTAATCCCCTTTTATCCTTTAGTTTTTATGGAGTTGATGAACATTTAAGGCGAGGAGAATCTTATCAATTAAGCTACCCACAGTCAATATATTATCGGCTCTATTTACGGGGACACAATATTTAATTCGAGATATTTCAAAATGGAAATTTAAGGACATAGTCGATTAAGTATTGTGTCCCTGTGATTCGCGTGTAGGGCCCGATGTTCTCATCGGGCCGATATCGGTTAGAATAGGTCGGTTCGGGGAACAGACCCTACATTTTTTGGCTGATATTTAATTTACAACTTTTCGGCCTTCAGGAAGGATCTATCGATTCTTTTTCCAGAGCCAGTATAGATAGACAGCCGGTGACTGGTAAAGAGCAAAAATAATAGGGGAAAGGATGAGCCAGTAGATATTGAAATCAAGCACAAAAAGGAAGATAAAAGCAGCCAGTCCTCCCAATGAAGCGAGGATGGAAGATGCGAGCAAGAGGTAGGAAGGGATCTTTTTCACTCTTCTTTTTTAACCTGGAAGGCACCTCAAATTCAAGTATTTAAAAGATCGTTTTAAATTACACAGATATATTCAGCTTGTAAAGAGGAATTTCCGTATGTGCCACTGGTGTGATAAAAATTGCTTAAAATGGCTGAAACTACGGGATTATAATTTAAAAGACAAAAGTAAGAAAAGGAGAATTTTCCCCTGATAAAGGCGAGAAATCTCTGGTGGGCGGTACTGGATTCGAACCAGTGACACCCGGCTTGTAAGACCGGTACTCTACCACTGAGCTAACCGCCCGTGCTTTCTGTTTATTTAATTAAAGTAGAGAAAAGATTTTTTGTCAAGCAATAGGGGTGGCATTGACATAAAAATAGCCATATGTTAAATTTAGAATCCATCGATTTTTAGAAATCAATATAGGTAAAAAAGATGTTTGCTGTCATAAGATCAGGAGGAAAACAGTACAGAGTCCAAGAAGGAGATATCCTTCAGGTCGAAAAACTCGACACCGAAGAGGGCCAAAAAGTCGTTTTTGAGGAAGTCCTCCTCATAGAGGATGGAGAGAAGACTCTGATAGGAACTCCTTTTATCGAGACGGCTCAGGTAAGAGCAGATGTTATAGAGAATTTTAAAGATAAAAAGATTATTGTCTTCAAGAAAAAAAGAAGAAAGCAATACAAAAGAAAGAGAGGACATCGCCAGGAGCTCACTCGAGTAAAGATTGAAGAGATAATCCCTGATGTAAAAGTTTCGCCCAAGAAGCCCAAAGTTGTTAAAGAAAAAGAAGAGAAAAGAATTCCAAAGAAAGAAAAGGTAAAAAAAGAAGCAGTTAAAAGGGAAGTAAAGGAAGAAAGACCAAAGAAAGAGGCAAAGAAGGAGATAAAAAAGGGGCCAGAAGTAAAAAAGGAGACTAAGGGAGGGCCAAAGCCAAGAAAGGAAGAAGCGAAGGCTCCTTCTAAAAAGCAGCGTACAGCTAAGGCGGTTTCCAAATCCAAGAAATTGACGACAGCAAAGGAGAAATAGAATGGCTCATAAAAAATCCGGCGGGAGCGCAAAAAACGGAAGAGACAGTCGTTCAAAGCGCCTCGGAGTTAAGCGTTCAGGCGGGCAATTTGTCAGGGCTGGCTCAATCCTAGTGAGGCAAAGAGGAACGCCGTTTAAGCCCGGCTTGAACGTCGGCAGGGGAAAAGACGACACTCTCTTTGCCAAAATAACAGGCAATGTCTGCTTTGAAACAAAAGGAAGGGGGAGAAAATTTGTTTCCGTCATCCCTTCTTAGGAGGAGGGCCGAGCTCAGCTAAGTATGTTCGTTGATCAGGTTAAAGTTACCCTCCAAGCAGGAAAGGGAGGCAATGGCTGCGTGAGTTTCCGCAGAGAGAGAGGAGTTCCTCGAGGCGGACCGGATGGTGGTCGAGGGGGGGATGGAGGAAGCGTTTATATCGTTTCCGATAAAAACCTCAATGCTCTTGCTTACTATCGCTTTCATCCTATAAATAAGGCTGAAAGAGGCTCCCATGGCCAGGGAGGAAATCGCCAAGGAAAAAAGGGAGAGGATTTACGCCTCAAAGTTCCCGTAGGGACAGTACTTAGAGAAGAAAATAAGGAAAGAATTCTTTTTGATTTCCTTTCCCCAGGGCAGGAGTTTTTGGCTGCCAAAGGAGGAAAGGGGGGAAGAGGCAATGCTTCCTTTGCCTCTTCGACGCATCAAGCACCCAGAGAGTCGGAGAAAGGACAGCCAGGAGAAGAGAAGAATCTAATCTTGGAGCTGAAGCTTATTGCAGATGTCGGACTCATTGGTTTTCCCAATGTCGGAAAATCCACCCTGATTTCAAAAATCTCCGCTGCTAATCCTGTAATCGCCGATTATCCGTTCACAACCCTCATCCCTAACTTAGGAGTGGTGGATGTAGATGAATTCAAAAGTTTTGTTATCGCCGATATTCCCGGCCTGATAGAGGGGGCTCATCTTGGCCATGGTTTGGGCGTAAAGTTTTTAAAGCATGTGGAGAGGACGCAAATATTGGTTCATCTGATCGATGTCTCTCCTTTTACCCAGAGAGATCCCGTCCAAGATTTTGAGACAGTTCTAAAAGAACTCGAGGCTTTCAACCCTCTTCTGGCTAAAAGGCAGCAGATATTAGCTGCGAATAAAATAGATCTTCTTAGTGAAGACAAGAAAAGATTAGACATGGTGAAAGAATTGGCTCTAAGTGAAGGCTTGCCCTTTTTCGCCATTTCTGCCCTGAAAGAAGAGGGGCTTAAAGAATTGATTGGAGTGTTGGCTGAAAGCTTAGACCTTCTGGGAGAAAAGACAGATTAGCTTGATGATGAAGGAGAGGATTGGAATCTTTGGAGGGACCTTCAACCCTATTCATAGGGGTCATTTGAAGGCTGCAGAGGTTGTCCAGAGAAGGTTACGTTTAGAAAAAGTTCTTTTTATTCCCTCTTATATCCCTCCCCACAAAGAATCATCTGAAATCGCTTCTCCTTTTCATCGCTTGAAAATGGTTGAATTAGCCCTTGCTTCCTACGCTCAATTTATCCCATCTTCCATCGAGATCGATACCAAGGGTAAATCTTACTCGATTTTAACTCTAAAGAAGATAAAGGAGCTCTTTCCGAAGGCCATGATCTTCTTCATCCTGGGAATCGATGCTTTCTTGGAAATAGATACGTGGAGAGAGTATCAGAAAGTGCTCAACCAGTGTTACTTTGTCGTTATCAGCCGTCCAGGATATAGCCTGAAGGATGCAAAGAAGGTTTTGGAGGGAAGATATCAAAAAAGGATGGTCGAAATTTCTGAATCTGAAGAGGTAAGAGATAATACACTTTTGTCCTTCAAAATATTCCTTTTCCCGAGCATCAGTCTAGATGTTGCCTCGACTGAGATTCGAGAAAGAATAAAAAGAGGGGATTCTATAAAAGGCATGGTTTCAGAAGCTGTGGAATCCTATATATATCAGAAAAATATTTATCGAGATAAAAATGGCTAAAGAAACGACCAAAAAATTATCAAAACGAAGCCTCCCTAATGGAGTAAAAATTTCGGTAAAAGCCAGTTTTGTAAAAAAGGGTGAGGAGCTCATTGTCCTCGATTTAAGAGGAATATCTTCTTTTACGGATTATTTCATAATAACCCATGGAAACTCGCCGAGGCAGAATATTGCACTTTACGAGAGTATCGAACAGGAATTGAAGAAGGAAAATATCAAACCCTTAAGCATTGAAGGCAAGGAACATGCTGAATGGATTTTGATGGATTATGGAAGTTTTATTGTTCATGTTTTTTCAAAAAGGGCAAGAGAATATTATTCTCTCGAGAAATTGTGGGGCGATGCCCTAAAACTATCATATTGATCCGATATCTGCCTCGTTTTCCCTCCATGCATTTTTAAGGCACAGCATACGGGCAAGGTGTAAAAGAGCAAGACTAATCTTGAATGCCTTAATATTTGCTCAGATTATTTTCGCAGTTGATTCAGTCTGAATTTTGTATCTCAATCCTCGGTGGGGTCAATAAAAAAAGCTTATTAAATGGATTTTTTATTAAAAAAAATATTGACATTTTTAACGATTGTCATTATTTTATTGTCAATTTTTAAGTAAGAAAGAGAAAGGAAATAAGGGGACAGGCCCTTTTTCCAGAAAAAATTAAAAAAATTGAAGCAATAGGTCTTGAAAAACATTTTAAAGATGATTATATTATCTGCCTTTTCGATAAAGGTAAGGAGATGAGTTCTATGGAATTTGCTCGCTTTTTAGAGAAAATGGCCTCAGGTTCCTCGCAGGTTATTACTTTTGTTATTGGAGGTTTTCTCGGGTTGGAGGAGAGAATTTTAAAGAGAGCAGATTTATCGCTCATTAACCATCATAAAAGGAAGCCATTACGCTAAGTAAGGGGGGTATCTTGAAAAAGAAAGAAAAAGAGTTTTATAAAAAGAAGCTTTTGGAGAGGAAAAAAGAAATCATTGATAAACTGAGCGAAGTTTACTACGAAAGCAAAGAAGTTGAGCCCGATATTGTCCAGGATGTTGGCGATAAAGCAGAAAGCTCTTACACCAAAGAATTCCTTTTGAGCCTTTCTGATGTAGAGCGAAAACAGCTGTTTTTGATTGATGAAGCCCTAAAAAGAATAGAAGACTGCCAATATGGTACATGCCTAATGTGCAATCGAGCAATAGCCAAAAAAAGGCTGGGGGCAATACCCTGGGCTCAATATTGCATTCATTGCCAGGAAAAAGCAGAGGAAGAATCATCTTGATTCCTTCTCTCCGAAGGAGCATTTTCTCCTGTTCGAAATTAGCTGAACTTGTTTTTTTCCCTTCATTCTGTGAGCTCTGCTCTTCTCTGCTCGAATTTCCCAACGAGAAAATTGTTTGTCATTCCTGCATGGAGAGTATAAAGCCTCATCGCTCTTCTTTTTGTGTATGCTGTGGTCGATTTTTTGATTATTGGGGAGAACTTCATCTCTGTTCACATTGCCAAGAAAATCTCCCTCCTTTTTCCTTTCATCGTTCTTGTGGCAGGTATCAGGGTAAATTAAAAGATATAATCCTTCTTTACAAATATCGAAAATTCCGAGTTTTGGGTAAAGAATTGGCCCGTTTTGTCTGTCGAACGCTAGGGAGAGATGAGGAATTATGGAGGGGCTTAGAGGCAATAGTTCCGGTGCCGCTTCATCCAAAAAAGCATAAAAAGCGAGGTTTTAACCAGTCAAAGATCATTGCCGAGGAATTGGCCAAAGAGAAGGGAGTTGAATTTATAGAGAAAACGCTGGTAAAAATCAAGAATACTCCTCCTCAAACATCTCTTGTGAGAGCGGAGAGAGAAAAAAATGTGAGGAGGACGTTCCGCATCATAAAAACGGAAAAAATCGAAGGAAAAACCGTACTTTTGGTGGACGATGTTTACACCACTGGTTCTACCATACAGGAATGTTGTGCTGTATTAAAGAAGGGTGGGGCAGAGGAAATCAGAGCTATAACTTTAGCTCAGGCTTGAGATCTTTAATTTTGTTGCTAAAAAAAGAAAAGCGCCGCGAGTTTTGAAGCTCAAGGGCGCTTTTCTTAAAAAATGGTGAAATAATTATCCGCTTAATTCGTCGGTTTTTTTGAGGTCTTAAGGACTTTTACCTTGCGAGGTTTCAATTCTGCTTTCTTGGGCATGGTGATTTTGAGGATTCCGTTTTCATGCTCGGCTTCGATATTGTCCTGGTCGATGTAATGCGGGAGGCTAAAAGAACGATAGAAAGAACCATAGGCGCGCTCGATACGATGATAATTTTCTTCTTTTGTCTCTTTTTCAAACTTTCTCTCACCTTTTATGGTGAGTGTATTATCTTCGATTTTGATTTCGATGTCTTTTTCGTCGATTCCAGGCACTTCTGCAGAGAGAATAAGAGTATGTTCGGTCTCATAAATATCTACTGAAGGAGTCCAAGTGCTGGCAATTAAATCTTTTTCTTCTCCTCGTGAAGTAAAAGCTTCCTCAAAAAGCCGATTCATTTTTTCCCTCAAAGTGATTAGATCTCTGAAGGGATCCCATCTGATAATCGCCATTTTATAACCTCCTTAAAATCTGAGTTCATTATTAATATAATATCTTAGTCTCTTTTTGTCAAGTATATATAAATATTTTTTTATCGTTTACGATTGCGAGAGTTTTGAGCTTTTTTTGTGTAAACCATCGACGAGGACCGTGGCTTCACCTTTTAGCTTTTTCTCTCCTATCATCTTCATCAATCCTTCTGCTGTACCTCTTAGAAATTCCTCATGAATTTTTGTTATTTCTCTGGCGATTACTACCTGCCTCGCTCCCATCGCTTCATTGATGAGGTTTAAAAAAAGAGGGAGTTTTCGGGAAGGAATATAAAAGATAAACGTCCCTTTTTCCTTTCTTAGAGATTGGAGCAATTTTTTTGTGCCTTCCTTCTTGGAAGGAGGAAATCCTATGAAGAGAAATCTATTGGTGGGAAGCCCAGAAGCTGAGAGGGCCGTGGTTAAAGCTGAGGCTCCAGGAAGCGGGATAATCTTTATGCCCGCTTTTATGGCTTC
>JAUWYH010000215.1 GCA_030615975.1 Candidatus Aminicenantota bacterium | reverse complement strand
TGTGCCTGCGAAGCCTGTGCCTGCGAAGGCAGGTAGCAGGAATCCAGAAATATGGCTGTCATTCCCGCGGAAGCGGGAATCCAGAAATATGAAAGTATATGTGGATAGTCCTGGATTCCTGTACCCGCCTTCGCGGGCACAAGTTTACACCTGCGAAAGCAGGTGCAGGAATGACATTCTGTAAAAAAGGTATTAATTTTTTCAACTAAATGGGAGATGAACCATATTTTATAAAATCTTGTATAAATGAAAAAATGATAAAGGGCATTCAAAAAATATTTTCTGAAGTGGCTGATACCTATGAGCTTGTGAATCATATCTTGACATTCGGATTGGATATTTACTGGCGAAGAAAAGCCGCTCGAGTAGCCGCTAAAGCCGATGGTATTTATTGGCTAGATGTTTGTAGTGGCACAGGCGAGATGGCTCAAAACCTCTCTCGGCTTGCTGATGAAAAAGCAAAAATCATCTCGATTGACTTCTGTTACCCGATGTTGTCCAAGGCGTTAGAAAAGAGAAATGAAGCAAACATTTTTTTCGTGGCGGCTGAAGCAAGATGCCTTCCTTTTCCTGATAAGACTCTCGACCTTGTGACCATCTCTTTTGCCACCCGGAATATCAATCCTCACAAGGAATTCTTATCTTCCCATCTCCGAGAATTCTATCGGGTGCTTAAGCCTGGAGGACGTTTTGTGAATCTTGAAACGAGTCAGCCTCGCTTAAAAATTCTGCAAAAACTCTTCCATTTCTATATAAAGCTGGCAGTTAAGCCAATAGGCTATCTTCTTTCTGGTTCAAAAGCAGGCTATAGCTATCTTTCTTTTACAATTCCTCGTTTTTATTCATCAGAGGAATTTTCCTTTCTCCTTTCTCAAGCAGGATTCAGGCAAGTCAATTGTCAAAAGCTTTTCTTTGGAGTCTCAGCCATACATGTGGCGGTGAAATAATCTGTGTGGCCCTAAGCTTAATATTGTAGTCTATTTATCTATCATGTATCATATATCCGTAAGGGCGAAAAAAGGAATCAAGCTGTGTACACAAAAGGTATAAAAATTTTAGAAGCCACGATCGGTATCGAATCCAACAAAGAAGAGCTTCTTCCTCGTTTTCCTATGAAGCAAGAGGTCAAATCACTTCTCACAGATTTCAGGGATGTTGTAGAAATTCCGTATTCAAATAGCGCTGACGGATATATTTCAATTGAGGACTTAGAGGAAAAGCCCTCTTACGAATACAGAGGGGAAAAAGCGAGATTTAGAGGGCCATTTCTCAGGCTAACCCAAGAAGCTTCTGACCTCAGGTTCAGTCTTTGGGGAAACCAGGGATTCCTCTACAGATTCACTCTCTATCTCCTGGAAAAAAAGCATAATATTTATAACTTCCATGCCTGTGCTCTCTACCATGAAGAAAAAAGCGAACTTTATGTTGTTATCGGAGGAGCTGGCAGCGGCAAAACAGTCTATCTTCTCAGTGGACTGGAAAAAGGCCTTAAGCTCTTTTCAACTGAAACCGTTCACTTCTGCATCGCCGACGATGAGCTAACGTGGTTCATGGGCTCACTTTTTGATAATGTCAGATGGGGAACATTGATTCATGATTTTCCTCAGTTTATTCCGGATATGGAAACTCCAGAAGAAGGAAAGGAATGGCAAAAGAAAATTGCCTTGGATCTTTCCTCCTATAAATCTAACTCTGAAAAGATTATTAACCCCAAATCAGTGATTATCCTCTTCCCCAGGATAGAAGAGGGGCGGAAGGGCTTTCTTCTTTACCCAATAAAAGACAAAAGAAGAGCGGCAAAAGCTCTTTTCGATAATATCTCCCTGAAATTAACAGAGACTGTTGTTCTCTACGACAAAATCCTTTTTTTAGGGCTCGAAGAGAAAGAAATGGCATGGGCACGACATGAATCCGTGAAACAACTCGTTCATCACAAAACGCTCACACAGATAGCCACGGTGCTTTCCAACCCTATAGAATGCTGGGGAGATATACTGAAATAAACTTAAACAGGAGCATTGTCCCAAAGAACCATGATTAATTGTCATTGCGAGCGAGCCAAGGGATCGTAGAATTATAATAAGAAAAAAGGAGAAGAAAATGATTAAAGCCTGGGAAAATGTAATCGAAATGCCTGTAAAAGGAAGATCAACAAAACCAAGAAAATCGGGCCTTACTATGGTAATCGATAAAGGAATAGGCCTTAATCATCTCGAAGATTTAATTCAGGTGGGAGGTGAATATATCGATATAATTAAGCTTACTTTTGGAACTTCGGCTTTCTATGACGAAGAATTACTGAAGAAAAAAAATAGTATAATCACCTCATCTGATATAGATATCATGCCAGGAGGAACATTCCTTGAGGTGGCTGTTTGGCAGGGAGTCTTTGAAGACTATCTAGACAGAGCTAAGAAGTTAGGATTTTCCGCAATAGAAGTCTCTGATGGAACGATTGAGATGGATCTTAAGACAAGAAAGGCAGTTATAAAAAAATCTCTGGATAAAGGCTTTAAAGTAATCACTGAAGTTGGAAAGAAAGACCCAAAAGAGGTTTTGCCTATTTCCCTTGTTCATGAATTGATCGGAGAGGACATGGAAAATGGGGCTTTTAAAGTCATCATCGAGGCACGGGAGGCTGGAAAGGGAGTTGGCATATTTGACCAGGAAGGGAACATAAAAGAAGAGGAATTGGAGAATATCATTGCCGGAACAGACGATGTGAATTGCCTTATGTGGGAAACTCCCTTAAAAAATCAGCAGCAGGCTTTGATCCTTCGCTTTGGAATAAACGTTAAC
>JAUWYH010000161.1 GCA_030615975.1 Candidatus Aminicenantota bacterium | reverse complement strand
TTTAACCAACAAAGAAGGAGTCATCTCTGAAGGAATGAGATTAAAAGATTCATTCTGTCTCCAAATATTATTCTCTTCAATTCTTTGAGTTATAGATTGTATTTTTTCAAAAAACGAAGACATTTTTCTATTCCTTTCCTTTGGATTTGAAATATTTCTCTTCTATTTTGATGATTTTATCGATTCTCCTCTGATGCCGTCCCTCCTCAAATTCCGTTTCTAGCCAAACACGTACAATGCTGAGAGCTTCATCCAAGGGAATTACTCTTCCCCCCAAAGTTAAGCAGTTTGAATCATTGTGTTTTCGACTCATCTCAGCCGAATATTCATCCCAGCATGGGGTAGCTCTTATGCCTTTGTGTTTGTTGGCTACAATGGCCATCCCAAGCCCAGTTCCACAGATAAGGATAGCCCGCTCATAGTCTTTGGTTAGAAGTTTTTTTATGGCCTTTTCTCCACAATCAACATAATCTACTTTTTCTCCCGGACCGCATCCAAAATCATCACAATCTATTCCTTTTTCAGAAAGATAAGACATAACCCCTTTCTTCAGCTCATACCCTGCATGATCCGAAGCCAAAGCAATCTTCATTCCTCGCCTCCTTTTTTTGGGAATCATTATATAAGATACATCATCTTGAAAAAAAGTTGAAATCAGAAATCTATCGTTTTATAATGATTTTCGAGGGCGTCGCCTCCTTCCTTTGGAGAATCTTTTCACCCTCTTCTATCTCCTTTAGGCGACACCCTCAAAATAAGGGTCAGGCCTTTACTTTGGACAACGGAAAAACCTTCTTAGAAGCGTATTATTTTTTCTCTTTTTTAGGGAAAGCCAAGGATTTTTAAAAGATATGTCCAAAGTCAAGGGATGACCACTTTTATTCGCTAATCAGTTTCCTTGCTTCAGGTAAGATTTCAATGGCTTTTAAAACAACTGGGTCGCCTCTCCTGTAAACTCTAATTCCATCCTCGATCCCCCAAAGTAAAGAAAAAATTTCTCTTTTCAACCATCTTTTTATTTCTTGATTGGCTTCCTCAAACTGACTTGAATCGTATTGAATTTTATTTCCCTTAAGATAGGCCTTAAAATCTTCGATGATTCGGGAATCGATAGCGAAGTCGTATCCGACAATCTTCTTTTTTCCGCCTATTTTGATTGAGGATTGATCCTTCTCAGGAAAAATATAGTCTTTTGAAAGATAAGTTTTTTTATTGACAAATTTTCGGGCATAAGAGAAAAATGCACCTTTGAATAAAAGGTTGGAAATTAATCTATTAGAGGAAATTTTCACTTCATAGTCAGGAGAGATGCCTCCCTGGCCAAGCACTTTCCTTCCTTTAGCAGTATATTTGACTTCCCTTTTTTCCTGAGGGACATCTTTTTTAAATATATAATCCTCAAACGAAGAATAATCCCTCTGGATAGACCTTCCACTTGGAGTAAAATACTTGGCTGTCGTTAGAGCAACTGCAATATCTGGAGCTATAGGAAAAACTGTTTGCACCAGGCCTTTTCCCCAAGAATCTTCGCCCACGATTAAACCTCTATCATTATCTTTCACTGCTCCGCTTACGATTTCAGGAGCGCTGGCGCTTCCTCGATCTATTAGAATCACCAGTGGAAGATTTTCGTATTGATTGTTTCGCACAGCCCTGAATTCTTTATTGTAATAACGGTTTCGCCCCTTGATAGAAACTATAAGAGCTCCCTTTGGCAAAAATTCATCCGAAAGCTCTATAGATTCAATAAAAGTGCCCCCGCCATTCCCTCTTAAATCAAGAATAAGCTTCTTCATCCCTTGCTTGGCTAAAGATTTCATTTTCTCTTCGAATTCTTTGGTTGTGGTTGAAGCAAAGTTGCGGATAAAAACATATCCTATGTCATCCTGGAGAATAAAGGCGTAAGGCACGCTGTGTAGCGAAATTTCCTCCCGCACTATGGTCAAATCAAAGGGCTTATCCAGCTCTTCCCTGACAATCGTGATGTTCACCTTAGCTCCTTTAGGTCCCCTCAATTTCTGCATTGCGTCAAAACTCGATATCGGTTTTGTGCTCTCTCCATTAATGTGTGAAATCACATCCCCTGCTTGAATGCCTAACCTGTAAGCCGGCCCCCCTTCGATCGGGGAGATAACAACCAAGCGATCTTCTTGCTTCTGGATCAATATACCCAACCCATAATATTTTCCAGTATGCGACTCTCTCAGGCGAGAAAAATGACTGGGTTCAAGAAAATAGGAATGAGGATCCAAAGTTTGAAGCATGCCCCTCACAGAGGAATATATAAGCTTCTCCCGCTCAATATCTTGGAAGTAATTTTCTTCTATAAGGGAAACAATTGAAGAAATCTTTTTTAAAGAAAAACTCCATATATCCTCATCTCGGGCAGGAAGAAGAACAAGGATGAATATTAAAAGAAAAAAGATAAATAATTTTCTTTTCATCTTGATTTTTTTGAATTTAAATACTACCAAACGCTCTTGATATTGTAAAGTGGCGATGTCATTAGCAAGGTCAGGCTGGGTGGTGGAGAAAACCGTGAAGGCTCAGGCCGTGTGGTAAAAATGATGCTTACAGAGCTAAAGTTCATATTGACTTATAATGGTTGAAAGGCTATATTTCCAATAGCATTTTTCAAATTTGAGAAAGAAATGTTTGGAAATATAGGATTTCCAGAGATAGTCATCATCCTTGCCATTGCCCTCCTGATATTCGGCCCAAAAAAACTTCCTGAAGTGGGGCGCTCTATAGGGAGAGCCCTCAGAGAATTCAGAAGAACTTCTGATGAAATAAAAGAAAAAATTGAAGAAGAAATTCACGCCGAAGAATTCAAAGATATTAAAAAAGAGATCGAGAAGGACATCGAAGATAATGAGGAAGGGAATAAAATCTCCTGACGAGATGACCTTCCTTGAACATCTCGAAGATCTAAGAAAAAGGATATTTTATTCCCTTATTGCTGTGATTACAGTTGTTATTCCAGCCTGGATATTCAGTAAGGATATCTACAACATCTTAGCTCGTCCAGTCACTCAGTTTCTTCCTGAAAATACAAAGCTAGCCTATACATCCCTAACAGCACCTTTTATGCTCTATATCAAAGTCTCCTTTTTAGCCGCAATCTTCCTCACCTCTCCTTTTATCTTCCTTCAATTGTGGTATTTCATTGCCCCCGGGCTCTTCCAAAAAGAAAGAAAATATGTCTATCCCTTTGTCCTCTTCACAACTACCTTTTTTATCCTCGGGGCTTCATTTGGCTATTTTATCGCCTTCCCCTTCGCCTGTAACTTTTTTCTGAAGATGGGAAGCGAATTTCAGCCGGTGATTACAGTGGACCTGTATTTCAGCCTCGCCTTCAGACTGCTCTTAGGAATAGCTCTGGTTTTTGAAATGCCTACGCTCATCTTCTTTCTATCCCGAATGGGAATTATCACACCCCGCTGGATGATAAAAAATTTTAAGTACGCAGTGCTCGTTATTTTCATCACAGCGGCTGTCATCACTCCAAGTCCGGATATGGTCAATCAAAGCATTCTTGCCGTCCCTATGCTCGGCCTTTATAGTTTGAGCATTCTGATCTCATATATAGCTGGGAAAAAAAGAGAAAAAAAGAAAAAGAATTCAGAAGACAACTTAGCCGGATAGAATGAGAAGAAAAAAAGGGAGACTCATTGGTCTGACAGGGACAAATGGTGCAGGTAAAGGAGAAGTGGCGGCTTTTTCCAGAAAAAAAGGTTATGCCTACTTTTCCCTATCTGATTTGATCCGGGATGAACTCAAAAAAAAGGGGAAACAAGCGAGCCGGGACAACTTGATCCAAATGGGAAATCGATTAAGAGAAAAATTTGGGCCTGATATCCTGGCGAGGCTTGTTATGAAAAAGATTATGTGAAAAGCCGTTATAGACAGCATTCGAAATCCTAAAGAAATCGAATACCTGAGAATGCAAAAAAATTTTATCCTTCTGGCGATCGATTCCCATGTTGAGTTAAGATATGAAAGAGTGAAAAAAAGAGGAAGAGCG
>JAUWYH010000201.1 GCA_030615975.1 Candidatus Aminicenantota bacterium | reverse complement strand
GTTGTTTTTGACTCGCTGGGGCAAAAGCAACGTGTTTTGGAACCATATAGCCTGAGCCTTTCTTCAAAGGTCGCTTTATCCATTCCCAAAGTCATTATAATTACAATAATATATCACGGAAAAAAAGATGCTTACAATCGTCAATTGCAGATTGACTTCAATCGGAGATTTAGCTAAAATTTTTGTTACTGGCGGTGTAGCTCAGGTGGTTAGAGCATGCGGCTCATATCCGCAGCGTCGGGGGTTCGAGTCCCTCCACCGCCACTTTTTAAGCAGGTAATGTTCTTAAATAGAAAAATTCATGATGATTTTAGATAAAATCAAGAAAACTATCAAAGAATACAAGCTTCTTGAGAAAAAAGACAGGGTGCTCATTGCTTATTCAGGAGGATTAGATTCTACGGGTTTACTCGCCTTGCTACTTGAACTTCGAGAAAAATGGTCTTTTGAGATTTTTATAGGACATTTTAATCACAAACTTCGCCAAAATGCAGAAGAAGATGAGCAGTTTGTAAGAGATGTTTGCCAGAAATATTCCTTGCCTCTTTTTGTGGGTTCAGAAAATGTTCGAATGTATGCAAAGAATAAGAGACTCAACATAGAAGAGGCAGGGAGAAGGCTGAGGTATGATTTTTTAAGAAAAGCTGCCACCAGGATTGGTGAAGCCAAGGTTGCCACAGGTCATACAATGACAGACCAAGCTGAAACTCTTCTGATGAGGCTGATGAGGGGAAGCGGGCCTCGAGGATTGGCAGGCATATATCCTATGGTGGAGGGGAAGATAATCAGACCTCTTATTCAGTTGGAGCGGGAAGATATCGCAGCGTATATTAAAAGAAGGGGGATCCCATACCGAATCGATGAAAGCAATTTTGATCGCCGCTTTTTCCGAAACAGGATAAGGATGGATCTAATCCCTTATATCCGTAATAATTTTGAACCAAGAATCATTCCTCAATTAGCCAAAATTGCTTCCATTTTGCAAGAAGAAGAGGCTTTATTGGATAATTTAGGAAAGGAAAAGGCACAAAAAGCTATTTTGGAGAAGAACAATCAATTTTTTCTTGATCTAAACTCTCTTTTATCTCTTCCACTTGCTTTGAGAAGACGAATTGTTCGGGAATTTATATATAAACTGAAAGGCGATTTGCGAGAAATTTCTTTTGGAGATATCGAGGCTGTCTTAAGGCTTGGTAAAGGAAAAGAATGCCATTTAAAAAAACCCCTCATATTGTCCAGAGAGGGAGAGCTGGTTTTTTTGAAGAGGAAAACTTCCCCAAAAATGAGGTATGAGTATCAGTGGAATGGGAAAAATTCCCTTGAAATAAGAGAAATAAATTTAAAATTTGAGGGAAAAGAGATGAAGAAAGATAAATTCCGCCGTCTTGATTTCAATGATGAGGATCGTGCTTACATCGACATGGCAAAACTTAGGTTCCCTCTTTTGATCCGCAACCGAAGACGAGGTGATAGGTATCAACCGTTAGGAGCCCCAGGCCAGAAGAAGCTTAAAGAAATAATGAGAGCCAAAGGCATTCCCTTATCAGAAAGAGAAAAAAGGCCTGTCTTTATTTGTGGAGAGGAAATCGTGTGGGTCCTTGGCCTACCTGTTTCTGAAAAGCATAAGATTAGCGAAAAGACAGGGAAAATTTTTACTGTAAAAATATTATAATTAGCGATCCTTCCAGATCTAAAATACAATAAGAGCCCAGAGTTGGTGGCTGTAATTTCTTTTCCCGGCCAAGAGGAATCCAGATAGATTTATATAAAACTAACCTTTAAAGGTGGGAGGGCTACCCTTAAAAGGTGAGAAGCCCAGAGAAAAAATCATCTGAAGATTCATCTTGAGAGGCAATTGACGGAGAACCAGTGGAGGAATACAAGTAAATAATAAGAGTGGAGATGTATATTAAAAAAAGAGGATTTACCTTTATCGAGATTTTGATCGTCATCGGGATAATAGGGATGATGTCACTCATGTTTTATCCTGATATCGGAAGGTCTTTGGAAGTAAGAAAGTTAGAAAATGAAGCGAGGGATATCCTGACAACCATGCAGAGAGCTAAATTTCAGGCTGTTAAAACAAAATTGAACCATAGGGTAAGGTTTTTGAACGAGAATGATGAATGGCATTTTCAGATTGAAAGAGAAGACAATCCGGATTTATGGAATATCATGCCTGGATTCATCAGAAAGACTATTTCCTCCAAATTTAATGCGAATGTGAACTTACCCAGCCAGATTGTCATGTTTTCGCCCTTGGGTTTTATTTCAAACTTCGACACCCAAAAGAACAGTGTCACGCTCCAGAGTTCAAAGCTTGAGAATTCAGGTCAACCTGATATAAGAGTCATCAGTGTCTATGCAGGGGGTTCTATTCAATATGATAAATCAGAGAGTGAATAGGAGTTGAGGTAAAAAATATAACTCTCAAATCCATGTTAATCCAAAAAAAAACCAGAGCAAAGTTGAAAAAGAATGGTTTTACTCTATTTGAAGTGATAATTGCTATTGGAATTGTTGCGATTGCCTTATTAGGGTTAGCTCAACTTTTCACTTACAGTGTCCTTAATAATTCCCGCTCAGACAAGATAACCAATGCCACTTTTTTAGCTCAACAGCAAATTGATTCTCTGAGAAATATGACTGAAACTGAATTGAGCAATCTGACAGCGGATCCCATTGATGAGCAAATTGATGTAAATAGCGATGGAACATATGATTTCAGAAGAATAACTCAAGTACAGGTAGCGGGATTATACCGGGAGGTAAGAATTCTGGTTTTCTCTGCCGAGCAAATAGCAGTGGCCAAGGATACACTCATTCAGAATCCCAGCCAATATAGAGTTAAAGCAGATATAAGGACGATTATCAGCAGGTGATCGTCTGACTCAAAAGGCATGGAATAAGAACCAACGAAACGACAGATTAATGTCTAATTTGGCAAACACATAGAAGGATAAATCAAAAATTTGAAAAAATGATAAATAAAATTTTAAACCCCAATCATCCCTCTTCAATGGGTTATTCTAAACGGGGTTTTACTCTTATCGAATTGATGGTGAGCAGTTTGATTATGCTGATTATCATTTTGGGCACTTTATCTCTGTATGTTAAAAGTAA
>JAUWYH010000071.1 GCA_030615975.1 Candidatus Aminicenantota bacterium | reverse complement strand
TCGCGGTTGATCTTCTCCAAAAGATAAGCGACCAATTCTGGAATATCTTCCTTTCTTTCTCGGAGCGATGGCAAAGTTATCTCGACGACTTTCAGGCGATAGTAGAGGTCTTCCCGGAATTTCCCCTTCTCAATCAAAAGCTCCAGATCCTGATTTGTCGCGGCTATTATCCTTGCCTCTGTTTTCAGTACTTTTTCTCCTCCGACTTTCATGAAATCTCTGGTCTCGATAACTCTCAATAACTTTGATTGGAGATTTTGTGAAACATCTCCAATTTCATCAAGGAATAAAGTGCCTTTCCCCGCAATCTCGAATTTTCCTCTTGTTTCATAAAAAGCATCTGTAAATGCACCCTTAACATGGCCAAAAAGTTCACTTTCCAAAAGAGTATCTGAGATGGCTGAACAGTTGATAACAATGAAAGGCTCTCCTCTATATGGGCTGTTGTAGTGGATGGCTTTAGCTACCAACTCTTTTCCTGTGCCGCTTTCACCCTGGATGAAGATATTTGTTCTGGTATTGGCTACAGAACCGATTAATTTGAATACTTGTCTCATTTGAGGAGAACGACCGATGATGTTATCGATGGTGTACTCCTTCTGTCTCTCCTCTACAAGATAGCTGAGTTTATCCTCCAGGCTTTTCATTTGGAAAGCTTTATCGATTGTTAAATCCAGTTCAACGTAATCAAGAGGCTTGACCAAGTATTCGAATGCACCTGATTTTATGGCCTCTACAGTGGTTTTCATATCATCATAAGCAGTCATGATGATGATGGAAGCATTCTCTTTTTTTTCTTTTATCTTTCTCAAAGCTTCAAGACCATCCATATCAGGCAGACGAATATCCAGAATGACTAAATCCGGGAAGTTCTCCTCATATTTTCGAAGCCCTTCCTCTCCATTTTCGGCCAAGATAACTTCAAAGTCCTCTTTCAAAAGGTACGAAGAAAGAGTCTTCCTGATTAGAGGATCGTCATCAATAATCAAAATGGATCTCATTTTTCCTCTCCACAAGGAATAAAAATCTCAAAACAAGCTCCTTTCCCTTCTTTCTTCTTGACCCTTATCGAGCCTTTATGCTGGTCGATAATTTTTCGAGCATTGGCTAAACCCAGGCCTATTCCAGAAGCTTTTGTGGTATAGAAAGGTTCAAAGATATTCTCCCAATCCTTCTCTGGAATCCCACACCCGTCATCCGAGATCTCAATTCTTACTTTTTTTCTTGAGTCATCTTTTTTACTAGAAAGAGAAATATCGATTCTCCCCTCTTTATCTACAGCTTCGCAGGCATTCCGAAGAATGTTCAAAAAAACCTGCCTCAGCTTGTCACCATCTACATAGACTTCAGGTATTTCTCCCTGAAAATCTTTTTTTAGCTGAATATTTTTCAACTCCAAAGAATCAGCGATCATTTTCACAGACTCTTCGATTATCTGCTCGATAGGGAAACTTTCCAAATTCAAATCAGAAACACGGGTAAAATTCAGAAGCTCCTTGATAAAATATTCTATCTGACTTATTCCTTCCTGGGATATGCTTAAATGGTCTTTCTCTATGTCTTCCAGCTGCTTGCTCTCCAAAACTTTCTGGATATTCAGTTTGACTGAAGTCAGAGGATTCCTTATCTCATGGGCAATTCCGGCTGAGATACGGCCGATGGAAGCCAATTTTTCAGCCTGGATTAACTTCCTCTGGGCTATTTCCATCCTTTCCTTTGTTAGCTGAAGCTTGCGGCTCATTTCATTGAAATTTTGAGCTAAATTTCCGATCTCATCTTGAGAATCTATTTCAATCTTCTGAGAAAAATCCCCCCTGGATATCTTTACTGTTCCCTCTGCTAATTTTTTGATAGGATCGGTGATTCTTCTTGCTAAAAGAGTTGTGCCCAAAATTCCAACGAATAGCCCTCCAAACCCAATCAAAATCAACATTAGCCGAGTTTTCAGAATTTCTGCTCGCATATCTTCCAGGGAAAGGCCTATTTTAATCGAACCCCATCTTTTTGGCGAACCCTTAGCAAAAATTGGGGTTTCAAGTTCCAGAATCCTCAGAATTTGTCGAGATCTTTTATCTTCCAAGTTCTTCGACTCAAAGAAGTAACTCTCCGGCTCTTCTTCTTCCTTGAGATTGCTGGATCGATAAATCTTTTCATAATCTTTTATAAAAGGATTAGCTGCAAAAGGTTTTCGATAGCGATCATAAATAACAACATATATCAGCTTTTGGTCTATCTGCTCTTCGATATTTTTCTCTACACCCTCAATGTCCCAGAATAGAAGAGGATCTAAATTCAATTGAGCTATATTTTCAGCGATCAATATTCCTTTTTTCTTCTGTTCTTCAAAAATGGCTCTCACTTCTCTTTTTTCGATCACAAGAAGAATCAAGCCCACAAGGAAAAAGAGTAGAATAATGACATAAACCATAAATCTTGTCCGCAGGGACACTCGCAATTGCATCTTCTTGCTCTCTTCTTATTTATCTAGCCATATTTTTTTGGCTTCTAAATAATACAAGCCTAAGGGTGGAATTTCGACTCCCCTTACATAAGGCTGCATTGCTACCATATTCTGCTTAGAGAAAAGGGGAACAGCCGGGACATCAGAAAACAGGGTCTCTTCTATTTGATGAAAAAGGTTGATCCTTTTGGTCCAGCTTCTTTCCACTTCAGCTTTGAGTAAAAGATTATCTATTGCAGGATTGTCATAGCCGAAGAGATTAAAAATGGATTTTGAGAAAAATAAAGGGCGTATGATGTCTTCAGGATCAGGGAAATTCATCAATATTCCTACCAGAACCAGATAAGGCTTTTTAAATTGCCTGATTTCCTTAGGGGATTTGTAATAATTGACTTTTAGCTTTATCCCTAATAACGTCTCAAATTGCTTTCTGAGTTCTCTGTAGACTTTAGTCTTTAACTCTGTTTTTGGCAAATCAAGAAAAAAGGTGAGAGAAGGGAATTCCTTCTCGGAAGAAAATCCAGCCTTTTGAAGTAGTTCTTCTGCTTTTTTTAAATCATAGGTTTTTTCATCTTCTGAGGGGAAGAATCCAGGAAGTCTGGAGGGAATATAGCTGCTTACTACCTGCTTTAGGGTTTTTAAATCATAGGCTGCCCGAGAAACCTTCCTTTTGTCAATCCCGTAAGAAATAGCTCTTCTGACAAGAGGATTATCAAGGGGAGTGATATGGCAACTCATCCCCAAAAATACATGATGAAGCGAGCCATCTTGAAATATTTGATAATTAGATTCAAGCAATTTTTCTGAGAGGACAGGAATAGAATCAATTTCTCTGTTTAAAAAATGATTAAGGGTATAGAGAGGACAGAATTCCACTGCTTCCAGATATGGTTTCCCCCCAAAATATTCATCATTTCTCTCTAGGCGGACACCGGCTATTTCCAATTTTGTAGTCCTTATCCAATATCTGAACATAAAAGGACCAGTTCCAGATGGATTCAAAAAAAACTTTTTTCCTCTATCTTGAACAAGATCTTGAGGGAGAATTTTACAAAAAGGCATACTCATCAGATAAAGGGCGGAGATAAAAGGCCTTGTCCATTGGATTTCGAAAGTGTATTTATCCAAAGCACGAAAGCCCTCCACATCGTTGGCTTTTCCCTCTCGAAAATCTTTAGCCCCGACTACCCTATTGAAGAAGAAATGAAAATAGGGGGAGTCTGTTTTTCTATCGAGGAGCCTTTCCAAGGAAAATTTCACATCTTCTGCAGAAAGCTCTCTTCCCTTATGAAACTTAACACCTTTTCTCAGATGGAATCTGTATCTTTTCCCATCGGAGGAGATCTCCCAATATTCGGCCAAGGAGGGAATAATGTTAAAATTTTTATCAAGCCTGATTAATCCATCATAAATTTGTTCTGAAATAAAAATGAAAGACTCTGGACTTGCTGGATCGAGCTCCGGCCTAAACTCATTTGTAAAAGATTTAATCCGGAAAACTCCGCCATAGCGAGGCTTGACGCGATTTTCCCTTTTATTGAAATCAGAATAAAGAAAAGAAAAAATAATAAAAACAAAAAGTAAAGTCTTTATAAGAAAGTTGAGCTTTTTCATCATGGTGCTTTCCTTTAATAATAAATAATCGTATCATCTAAAGCAATTGAATTAAACTAAACGCAATTTTTATGCCAATTTTTAATGGACGGTTAACTCTATTATAATGAATATATTTTTTGGTTAAGAGAAAGGCTGGAAATATCTTTATGTAAAATATCTTTACAATATTAAATCACCTGGAGAATAAGAGGTTTCCCCTCGGTTTGGCCAAGGGCGAAGTTCGAAAAGAATAGTGCCAGCACAAAAAAGAAAAAGAAACTTATAAGACGGGATGCAATTATTTTTTTCATAGTCAGCCTATTCCAAGTAAAAAATTGAGCAAAAATTCTTATAGGATTAGCTATTCTAGCCTTTTGAGAACATAAAAATCTCTTTTGCGATTATCTTTTTCAAGCCATCTAAAATCCACAATCTTATATTTTCTCCCGAGAAGTGTCTGAAAAACTTTTCTTGTTTTCATCCTCCACTCCAACGGAATATTCCTTATTTCCCTTTGAGGCACGTCTGTCTCCTTGAGCATTAGATAAAAATCATAGGGAATCTCTACTAACAAGAAATCAGAGGTTAAGTCGAGGTTTACGTCTTTTACAACTTCAAGTTTAACAAAGCCACTTCTCCCCTTGATCTCAATCATCTCTGAGCTTATTGCCAAATTGCCAAATTCAAACAGAAATTCCAGGTCATATTCAGGTCCTCGCACTTCTCTTCTCAGGTCCCAGAATAGAAAAAACCTGTCGCAAGGAACATCTACCCTGTTCAAATAACCCCCGAAATCTCCATAACAGGATTCTCTGTATTCAACGACGTCCATTCCAAAGTGATGGATGTTTCTGTAAGCGTTGATTCCTGTTAAGGGATCATAAGTGCTGGTGACTTTGTAAATTCCGAATATCTCTATCAGCTTTTCTTTCTGGAATTCTTTTATCAATATCCCAAGCCTATAGTCCTGGAAATCCCTTCTTACTCCTACGTATTGAGAATAATAAAGAAGATTATCAATTTCTCTGAAACCGACTTCCTTATCCTTGACTCCTACAAATCCGTATGAAAACCCAACAAAATGATCTTTTTCTTCTCTAAATCTGCCCTCTTCATCTTCAGCATATACAGCTATAATAAGACTGTTTCCGCTATGAAAAAAATTTTCACATACCATGTTTCTCATTCCAGGAAGCTTATCCCTCGGATCTCCCCAAATTCCATACCTTAATTCTTCATACTTGGCGTAATCGCTGGCTTTATCTGACGTTTCTACCTTAAACAGGAATCTTTTTTCTTTTACCTTCTGAATTTTCTCTAATTCTTTCATTTTTTTACGCATTTATCACTAAGATCTTATTATATGCTTTATAGATAGAAAGATTTTATCGAAACATTTACCTAAAAAGCAAGACAACATTCTGTCTGTTTGGAAAGACAGGATAAAGCCAGGATAAATTATTGAATTCATTCAATTTTTGGTATATTGTAAATGTCCTTATAGATGAATTTTCAAAAAACCTTATTTCCCGAGTTTCAAGGAGGAAGAAAATGAAAAAACTTATAATCTTGACGATAATTCTTTTTCTTCATCTATCCTTTTTCCTTCAGGCAACAGAGTTTCAGGTCAAAATCATAAATACGGCCGAAGATTTGCCTGAGAATTTTTGCACAATCTGGGAAAAGGGAGATTATCTTGTATCTGATGGAGAATATCTTGTGTTACTAGGTGGTAGCGCAAGGCCTTTAAAGGATATCCTTAATTTCCCATCCTCAAATGCCATGGGAAGTATTATCAGTTTCACTGTGGCTGGAGAAAATTTGGTAAGCAATCTGAGCATTGGATCACCTATAATTAGAATAAGGGAAAAACCAGAGTATCTGACCTATTCCTCTTTGAAACCCATTAAAGAAAATGTTCAAAAAGGAATTCTTACCTTTAAAGCTTTAGCCCTATATAAAGGAAAAGACGGAAAAAAAGCCGAGATAAACACCACCTATCATTTTCTTCCTTATCAAGGAAGAATAGACATCTCTTCAACCATAAAAAACACAGGAAAAGCTGATTTTAAGGACATGAGCTTTTACCTCTATTTTAACGCCAATCATCGCTATTATTTCAGCCCTTTCCACAGGAAAAAACATCCGGGCTTGAATTTTCGCGTCTATCAGAAAATGGGGCATTATCTGGGCTGGATGAATCTTAATCCTTTACAGCCTTTAGAGGATGAAGAAGAACCTCTACCTGGAGATTTAGCTCCTGGAGAAGAGTTCAATTTGAATTATATTCTTCTTGTCGATACTCTAAGCAGCGATCTCCTTCGAAAAATTTATCGAATCTTAAACATCAAGCCAGAAAAAGCTTCTATCCATTTTAAAGACTATGATGGAAAGCTGATAGAGGTTATTGTCCGGGATGCCCTTTCTTCTTCGATCTTCTTCCGGTCATTCTTCAAAAACACTCCCAGCCTCGAGGTTCTCATCCCTAAAGGTGCTTATTCAGTCAGGGCAAACTTTTTCCCGGCTGTATGCGAAGAATTCTTGGTTGTGGAGGAAGGGGAGGAAAACATATGTTTCATTCAAGACCTCCCCCATGAGAGAGTGAAGGTAAAAATCAGAAACAGTAAAGGAGAATTTATCCCAGGAAAGGTGACCTTTATCGGCCTTGACCCGACCAAAACCCCTTATTTTAAACCCGAAGATCCCATAAAGAGCGGAAGAGGGTGGGAATCCTTCAAGAATTCTTGTTATCCTACCGAAAAAGGATTGGAAGTAGATATCCCTATAGGAACTTATCTTGTTTATGCCTCCCGAGGACCGGAGTATTCTCTCGACCAAAAGATTGTGGAAGTGCTCCAAGGCGAAAAGCAAGAATTGGTTTTTCATATCGATAAGGTGGTGGATACCGAGAATTTAATTTCCATCGATCCCCATATGCACACTCAAAACTCGGATGGAAGAGTGAGCATCGCTGAAAGGATAAAATCAGTCGTGGCTGAAGGGGTTGATGTGGCTGTGGCTACAGACCATAACTATATTAGTGATTATCATCCAATCCTTAAAAAACTCGGTCTGAGTGAATATTTAGCTGTCATTCCTGGAAATGAAGTAACAACCAAAGGAGTTATCCATTATAACACTTACCCTCTGGAATGCAGAAAAGAGGAGGAAAACAACGGTTCTATCTGGCCTCTCTCTGCGGAAGCCACTCCTCTCTTTGAAGCAAGCCGAAAAAAAGATCCCCAAGCCATTCTTCAAGTGAATCATCCCCGGGCTGGAAGAATCGGATATTTCAACAATTATCAGCTTGATCAGGAGTCCGCCTCTTTTGCCCTATTAAATTTTGATACATCCTTCGATGTTCTGGAAGTCATGAATGGGCCCTACTTTTATTCCTCAAATTATGTGGCTATTGATGATTGGCTTCACCTTCTGAATCGGGGTTATTATTTTCCCCTTGTGGGCTCCTCAGATTCCCACTCAATAGATAAA
>JAUWYH010000072.1 GCA_030615975.1 Candidatus Aminicenantota bacterium | reverse complement strand
ACTCTTAGACGATATCGAGCAGGCCATTTTCTTCAGAGAGTTTCTCTTCCAGTTCCCTTTGGATTATTACCGGCCTTTAAGTTCGCCTACAAAATACATCCAGGATCTTCTGGCGGCAATAAAAAGATTGAAACAGGAAGACATCAATCCTGATGAGTACCTTGAATATTCAAAGAAGCTAATCGAAAATGCTTCAAATGAGGAGGAGAAGGAGTATTCTCAAAAACATTTGGAGATGGCGAAAGTTTACATGAAGTATCAGGAGATTTATAGGAGCAAGGGAAAGATTGATTTCGAAGACCAAGTATTGCTGGTCGTAGAACTTTTTAGAAAGAGACCTTCGGTCCTTAAAGAATTTCAGGAAAAATACAAATACATTCTTGTTGATGAACTCCAGGATACAAACTACATTCAATTTGAACTGCTTAGACTTTTGGCCTCGGAACACAATAATTTAACCGTGTGCGGGGATGATGATCAGAGCATTTTTCGTTTCAGGGGAGCATCGCTCGCCAACATCCTCAATTTCCAGGAATTCTACCCTAAGGCCAAAAAAATAGTCTTAACCAAAAATTATCGTTCCACTCAATCAATCTTAGATTCTGCCTATCAGCTTATCAAACAGAATAATCCCAATAGATTGGAATTCAAGTATCGCATAAATAAAATTCTTGAATCATCTACGGAGAGTAACGGAAAAAGTATTCATCTCCTCCAGTTTGATACTATTTCTCATGAAGCGGATAAGGTTGCCGAAATTATCCAAGAAAAGGTAAATAAAGGGTATCGGTATGGAGACATGGCTGTTTTAATAAGAAGAAATGCAGATGCAGATCCTTTTCTCAGAGCCCTTAACATGAAGGAGATTCCGTTCCGATTCTCAGGAAGCAGGGGGTTGTATTCTCAGGATGAAGTGAAAATCCTTGTTTCTTTCATAATGGCCTTGACTGATGTTGAAGATAGCAAGAGTCTTTTTTACGTGGCTCTTTCTGAAGTTTATCAAACAGACTCTTACGATTTGACAGTTATTTCCAATTATGCTTTTAAGAAGAACTTTCCTTTGCATAAAGTTTTCAGAGAAATTTTTAAAGGAAGGTGCCCCGTAGGAATTTCTTCATCAACAGAGGAAAAAATCAATAAAATTTTTCAGGATTTACTCTATTTTGTTCAACTCTCAAGCTCTCAAAATGCAGGGCGGGTTCTCTATTCTTTTCTCGAGAGGACAGGTTATCTAAAATCCCTGGCAGAAGGTCGGACCATTCAGGATGAGGTGAAGCTTAAGAATATTCGTCTTTTTTTTGATAAAGTGAAGAATTTTTCAGAGTTGACAGAGGATGACTCCATCAATTCATTTGCTCGACATCTGGATCTTCTGCAAGAAGTAGGAGATAACCCAGCAACAGCTGAAGCAGAACTGGAGGAAGAAGCCGTTAGCGTCCTCACTGTCCATAAGGCTAAAGGCCTTGAGTTTCCTGTCGTTTTCATGGTCTGCCTTATCGCTGATAGATTTCCGGGTCGGGGAAGGAAAGAGAAAATACCTATTCCTGATGAGATTTTAAAGGAGACGCTTCCTGAAGGAGAGTATTATTTTCAGGAGGAACGAAGACTTTTTTATGTGGGGATGACCAGAGCCAAAAAGCTTCTCTATTTGACTTGGGCCAAAGATTACGGTTTAAAACGTCTGAAAAAAGTAAGCCCTTTTGTTTTGGAGGCTCTGGATCTTCTCAAAATGCCTCAAGATGTTCTTCGTACATCTCCCGTAGAAGAGATAAAGAGGTATGCTCCGGCTGCGTCTAAACCGCGAATTTTTCCTTCAGTAAGAGAGAAAGAAGTCTTGACTTTAAGTTATTTTCAAGTGGAGGATTATCTGACATGCCCTCTCAAGTACAAGTTCAGACATATCATGAGGATTCCTGTTCTTCCTCATCACACCCTCATCTTTGGTCGCGTTCTTCACAACACTATTCATTTTTATTTAAAAAATAGAATGGCTGGGGAAAAGATGACCGAAGATGAGTTTCTTAGCGAATATGAAAAAAGGTGGATCAACGAGGGTTTTCTCAGCCGAGAGCATGAGGAAATGCGGAAGAAAGCTGGAGAGAGGGCACTCCGTCTTTTTTACCGTCGAGAGGAAAACTCCAGATATTTACCGTCTTTTCTTGAACAGAGTTTCAGATGGCAGTTAGATAAGGTTAAGTTCATCGGTCGTTGGGACAGGGTTGATTTTGGTCAAGAAGGAGCCGTGGTTATCGATTATAAGGCGACAGAAGTTAAAGACCAGAAAGAGGCGGATAGAAAAACAAAAGGCAGTCTTCAGATGGATTTGTATGCTCTCTCTTTTGTCAAAAGCCAAGATGCTCCCCTTGTTGAGACTCAGCTTTATTATCTGGAGTCAGATATTGTTGGCCGTGCTCAAAAAAAAGAAAAAGAGCTGGGAAGGGCCATGGAAAAAATAAGAGAAGCTGAAGCAGGAATACGCTGCCAGGATTATAAAGCCAAGCCAAATTGGTATAGCTGCAGACTCTGTGATTTTAGAATAATCTGCCCTTTCTCCTATGCGTATTAACGTAGGGCCCATCCCCTTAATGGATCAAGGTGATGTAGGGTACTTACCTAATACGGGCCGTTTGCAATATGGATAAGAATTCAACAAATTGAAATTTAAGGGTTTGTCCCAAAGTGACGTGATAAAATGAGATGTGCTCCCAGATACATTTGTCATTGCGTGTCTGATTCCATCACTTTGGGACAACGCTGAATTTTAAGAAGGAGGTCGTTATGTGGTTTTTGGGAAGTCACATGGGAGGATGGTGGTGGTTGATGATGATCTCTTATGTTTTTTTCTTGAAATGAAAAAAGACCTAAAGAGTTAGATCTTGTTGATTCGATTGTCTTATGTGTTTTGTTTATTTCCGCTTGTGTTCGGTTAAAAAAATCTGCCGAATGTCTAATTTTCTCTTCTACGAAACTTTTTATTCTGGATAAATCCAGAATGGCATAATGGCCCAGATTTTTCCCCTCTCCAGTACTTGAAGTGTCGAGATGAATTTTTGCAATTTTGGGTCGAGATGGAGTTTTGTTCGGGCTTGCATCCTTCCAAAAAAAGCCGAGAGAAATGAGATTTTTTTAGGCCAAACAACGAGTTTAACCTCTTCATCCAGGGGAATACCAGCAAGTTTTTTTGCCAGTTCAATAGCCTTTGATAGCCCTCCGATTTCATCCACTAACCCTAATTCTTTGGCTTGACTCCCTGTCCATACTCGCCCTTTTCCGAGTTTGTCAGCTTTCTCTTTGTTCATGTTTCGGCCCTCAGCCACCTTGGTCAGGAACCGATCATAAATCCATAGGATTTCATTTTTAAGGATGTCTCTCTCTTCTTGTGTCAAACCTCTGAAAGAGGAAAACATATCAGCCATCTTTCCGTAAGTGAGTTTCTCAGAAGTGATTCCTAATTTTTCGTAGAGTTTTGACAAGTTGAATTTGCCGCCGATGACTCCGATAGATCCTGTAAGAGTTGGAGGCTGAGCGACAATTTTGTGGGCAGCCATTGAAATCCAATAACCACCTGAGCCGGCAACATCAGACATGGAGACAATAAATGGCTTTTGCTTCTTTGTTAAGACCACTTCCCTCCAGATAACATCTGAAGCTACGGCTGAACCTCCTGGACTATCGACACGAAAGATGACTCCCTTGATGGACTTGTCCTTCCTGGCTGTTTTTATCCAGCGAGCCAGTGTTGAACTTCCCATTGTTTGATAAACACTTTCTCCGTAGTGGATGGGTCCTGTTCCGTAAATGAGTGCGATCTTTTTTCCCTTGTTTAGACCTAGAGAGGTAGGCTTGATTTTTGAGTACTGTTTGTGGGTGATTTTGGAGAGCTTTTTTCCTCTTTCTTTGAGTAGATTCTCTAATTCATCTTCAAAAAGGAGCTTGTCAACTAGCCCTGCCTCTAATGCTTTCTCTCCCTGGTAGAAGCCATGGTCGATTATTTCTTTTATTTCTTCTTCGCTTTTTCCCCTGGACTCAGAAAGACCCTTCACATAATAGGTGTAGAGATTCCCGTAAATGGATTCCATCATCTGTTTATGAGCAGGAGTAAACCCTTCCTCTGTAAAAGTGTTGTAAGCTGTTTTATATTCTTCTACATGCTCGAATTGAGCCTCGATTCCCAGCTTATCCAGTGCTTTTTTGAAGAAGGGATAATATCCTCCAATTCCGTTCACCACCAGCCATCCCAAAGGGTGAAGGATTATCTCATCACAGGCAGTAGCCAGAAAATACTCCTTGTCGAATTCAGGGGCCTCAACGATGTAAGCATAAGCTTTCTTGCCTGATTTTTTAAAGTCTAAAACAGCTTCTCTCAGCTCGTTTATTTTTGCCCAGTTGCACTGAAGATAACCCAGTCGTAAGAGTAGACATTTTATTCGATTATCTTTTTTCGCTTTTTGAATGTTCATCCATATATCATACATGGAGAGAGGTTTTATTCCTCTAAATGCCGTAAAGATGTTAGGAGTGGCTCGCTCTAGAATTTCGCCTGAGAGGTTAAGTTCAAGATAGGAGTGTGCTTTTACTGCTGGAGGCCTCCTGAACTCATAATAGAAGAAGGAGACAATGGTTACTAAGATCAGGAAGAAGAAAACCAAGAATATAATCAGAACATATTTTCCTTTTTTCATTTTTCCTCCTTTTTCAATTTGAAATAATCTACATATTAATATATCAGAAAGTCAGATGTCATGAAAAGATAGAATTTTTTGTGAAGATTCGCTATATTAATAAACCAAAAGGTCTGGATTAACCTGGATTGAGTAAAGTAAACAGGATAACCGAGATAAACTCCTTATAAAGGATGATAAAATGAATGCTCTTGATATTGAAAACATCTCCAAAAAATTTGGCGATTTTTATGCCGTTAAAAATCTGTCATTCAACATCCATCAAGGGACTATCTATGGGCTTTTAGGACCTAATGGAGCAGGAAAAACAACCACAATCCGCATGGTAATGAACATTATTATTCCAGATGAGGGAAATATACGAGTGCTCGATCGAAAGATGGATGAGGAAATGAAAGAGCGGATAGGCTATCTCCCTGAAGATAGGGGCTTTTATCCCAAAATGAAAGTGGGGCAAATACTTCTGTTTTTGGCAGAGCTGAAGGGGATGAAAAAGAATGTGGCTCGAGAAAGAATTGATTCTTGGCTTAAGAGATTTGATCTCGATGAGTGGAAATTAAAAAAAGTGGAGGAACTTTCCCGGGGAATGCAACAGAAACTTCAGTTTATCGCGACAGTCATCCATCAGCCCGATCTCATTATTCTGGATGAACCCTTTGCCGGCCTCGATCCTATAAACACCAAATTGTTAAAAGATATCATGTTGGAGATGAAGCAAGAGGGACGAACTGTCATCTTCTCTACTCACCGTATGGAACAGATAGAAATGATTTGCGACAACATCTGTCTCATAAATAAAGCGGAGAAAGTTTTAGAGGGAAATTTGAGCAGGATCAAAAAGGATTACGGGAAAAATACCGTTGTTTTGGATTATGAAGGAGAAACAAATTTTATAAGAAGTCTTCCTGAAATAGATAAGATCGATGACTACGGAAAATTTATGGAAATTAGATTGAAAGAAGGGACTGATTCTCAGGTTTTACTTCAGAAACTAGTCGGAAAAATCACGATCAATAAATATGAAGTCAGAGAACCCACCTTGAACGCCATTTTCATCGAGAAAGTAGGAGATAAAGATGAGAAAAATCTTATCAGTCATTAAAAGAGAATATATTCAGATAGTAAAAACCAAAGGTTTTATTATTGGTACTATTTTAGGCCCAGTTCTTATGGCTTCTTTTATTGTCATCCCGATTGTGGTTTCAGTGATCTCAGTGGGCCAACAGGAAAGGGTTGGAGTGATTGATTTAAGTCAGGAAATTTTTGAAGCCTTGGATAAGAAACTGGATCACAGGCTGAAGGATGGCAGTCGTCGTTACCTCCTTGAGAAGTATGAGATTTCCACTGATCCGGAAGTTTTGAGGAAAGAGCTGAGCCAGATGGTTCTTAAAAAAGAGCTTTCCGCATATATTTTTATCCCTAAAAACATTTCAGAAGGAGGAGTTGCCGAGTATGTTTCTCAGCATGTTTCCGATTTTGATAAATTAAAAAATATCAATGAAGCTTTAAACAGTGTTGTGATTGAAAAAAGGCTGAGAAAAGAAGGATTAGATCCTCAAAAAATCGCCCAGTACATCCAGCGGGTGGGGTTGAAAACGATAAAAGTAACAAAAAAAGGAGAGGAGGAGGATACCGGGGGAACTTTTCTCATTTCTTATCTTCTGGTTCTTATTCTCTACATGACTCTTTTTTTCTATGGATCAATCATTATGAGAGGGGTTATAGAAGAGAAAACTTCGAGGGTTGTGGAGATTGTCCTTTCTTCTTTAAAACCTTTTCAGCTCATGGTCGGGAAAATTTTAGGAATTGCAGCTGTGGGATTTACCCAATATGCCATATGGGCCATTTTTGGCTTTTCTGCTTCTCGCTACAGCAAATCTTTGATTTCCTCTTTTTTTCCCTCTGCCTCTGGATTTAAGATCCCCAGCATCCCTCCCTATGTCTTTATCTACTTTGTTGTATTCTTTATCTTAGGATATTTTCTTTATGGAACTGTTTACGCTGCCATCGGCTCTATGGTCAATTCAGAAAAAGAAGCCCAGCAGCTCATTTTTCCGATTACCATGTTTTTGGTTGTTCCGATTCTGCTTATGATGTTTGTGATGAGGGCTCCTAACAGCACTTTTTCAGTGGTTTTATCCTTGATTCCCTTCTTTGCTCCGATTTTAATGCTTCTGCGGATATGTGTTCTTCTTCCTCCTTTTATTCAAGTTGGAGGCTCTATCCTGATTCTTGTTTTGACTATTCTTTTTATGATTTGGCTTACGGGAAAAATCTACAGAGTAGGAATTTTGATGTACGGAAAGCGACCCAGCTTCCAAGAAATCATAAAGTGGATCAGGTATAAATAATAAAATTGGTTAAGTTGTAAAATTGGGGACGGTTCTATTTTTTTTATTAGCGGGGTGAACCTTTTTAAAAAATTTTACGTAGTAAACTTTGAAGATAATGACATGAGGTGATAAATGGAAAAGCTAAGAAGAACGAGTCAAGTTGGACAGATAGGTCCCGGACTTCTGGTTGAAGTGGATGACGAGGAAGATAAGATACTGATTTGGCTTGAATGAGAGGATCAACCAGGTTTATTCCTGAGTATATCAACAAAAACAAAGAATGGTGGAAGAAAGAGTCACAAGAGATGAAGGTATCTATATTCTTATTGAAAAAATCAAGGAAGGAGACAGAGAGGCTTTCATGACAGTGACAAGTCTTTACCAAAAGAAGGTTTTTTTACTGGCCTTTTCCTTTTTTCATAACAGGGAAGATGCAATGGATGTCGTTCAGGAAACCTTCTTGAGGT
>JAUWYH010000059.1 GCA_030615975.1 Candidatus Aminicenantota bacterium | reverse complement strand
TCAGATTCGAAGAGTGTTTCTCCATAAATTATTAATATATTTTTGTTTTTTGGCTCATTTGAGTTTGCAGCTTTTAGGTGAATCAAGGCGCTCTTAATGTTATTTTCTTTCCTGTAAATATCAGCTAAGGCAAGGTGAGCTTCTGTTGATTGAGGAGAGTAATATAGAGCTATCAGAAAAGCCTTTTTACTTTTTTCTGTATCTTTATGAGCAAGATATGCCTTCGCATCATTCAGAGCTTCTTTTGTTTTTCTGTTTTTAAGGGTTTCGTATGTTTGTTCAGCCCAAGGATTATCTGGCTCTCTTTTGAGAACCTCTCTGAGTTGGACGAAATTCAAGTCATCGCGGCCTGTTTTTTGGTAAACTTGAGCAAGGCCCAAATGAACCAAAGTCATTTCAGGATAAATTTTCAGGGCTTCTTTGAAAAACTTTTCAGATTCTGGGAGCTTGTTGAGGAGAAAGGAGGCGTAGCCTAAGCCAACATAGTAAAATGGGCTTTCCGTTCCCAATTTGGAGATTATTTTTTCTGCTTTCTTTCCTTTGCCTTGTTTTAAGTTGCTCCAGGCATCTTCGGTAAGAATCCGTTCATCCAGAGAGAGATCTGTGACGATGGATTGGGGTAGATTTCCGATGTACAAAGAAGGAGGCGGAGGCTGATAGGTAGCGCATGACCAGAGAAAGAAAAATAATAGAGAGATAGCAAAAACTTTTTTTACCAATTTGTTTCTCCTCTTTTTATATAAGGTAGATAATTTATGATAGAATCAGGATCTGCCATGATTTCGAGCTCGAAATAATCGCCGTCTTTTCTTCTTCTCAACACAACAGACCACTTAGGGAAAGAATAGACCATTTCTTTTTTTGATTTAGGAATGCGCAAATAATACAATTTTAAATCCTTAAACAGAATTGAGCGGAGATTTTCTTTTAGATCCTGAATTCCATCTCCTGTTTTTGCCGAAATGTACACAAAGTTTCTAGAGGTCTTGTTTTTTTCAAGCAAATTTTCTTTGTTGGAGAGAATGTCAATCTTATTAAAAATTTCAATGATTGGCAAATCTGTGGCCCCAAGCTCTGAAAGAATCGATTCCACAGTTTTTATTTGGCTTTCACAGTTAGTAGAAGAGATATCGATAATATGGCAGATACAGTCAGCTTCTTTAAGCTCCTCCAGTGTAGCCTTAAAAGAAGATATCAGCTCCAAGGGGAGATTTTTAATAAATCCTACTGTATCACTCAAGAAAAAATAAAGGCCATCAGAGAAGCTCACGCGACGAAGGACTGGATCGAGAGTTGAAAAGAATTGAGAGGAAGTAAACATTTTTTCTCGGGAGAGACGATTGAATAAGGTAGATTTTCCGGCATTGGTGTAGCCCACAAGCGAGACAACAGGAATTGGGCTTTTTTTTCTGCTTTTTCTTTGATTTGCTCGCCTTTTTTGAATTTTCTTGATATCTTTTTTTATTTTAGTAATTCTATCCAATATCCTCCGTCTATCCTCTTCCAATTTTTTTTCTCCTGGACCACGCGTACCGATGCCTCCACCCAAGCGAGATAAGGCTTTCCCTTTTCCGAGCAAGCGAGGAAGAAGATAGTTTAGTTGGGCAAGTTCTACTTGAAGTTTGCCCTCTCTGCTCCTCGCTCTTTGAGCGAATATATCAAGAATAAGCTGAGTTCGGTCGATAACTTTACCCTGAAACTCGTTTTCTAAGCTTCGCTGTTGGATTGAACTGAGGTTGTGGTCGAATATGATAAGATCAGCCTCAATCTCCTCTTTTAGGCTGATGATTTCCGAAACTTTTCCCTCTCCTATAAAGTATTTGGGGCTGATCTTTTCACGGAACTGGAATACTTCTTTGACAACTTGAGCTCCGGCTGCTTCGGTTAAACCTCTGAGTTCCTCCATTGATTCTTCTGCATCTAATTTTTCTTTTTTATTTGTTGCCAGATGGATGAGAACAGCTTTTTCCATTTTTATTTCAAATTTTTTTTGATATATTCTGCGATAGAAGAATATTCAGAGGGAGAGAACCAACAGATTCCCTCCATTTTTCTAAACCAAGTCATCTGCCTTTTAGCATAGTGGCGGGTATCTCTTTTGGTGAGATGTATAGCTTCTTCTAAAGACATTTCTTTTCTAAGGAATTTTAAAACATATTTGTAGCCTAATGCTCGGAAAGGAGGAGACACTTCATCTATCCCTGCATTTAGAAGATCTTGCGTTTCCTTGACAATTCCTCTTTTAAACATTCTATCAACTCTTTCTTCAATCTTTCGGTAAAGCAATTTTCTTTCTAATTTTAACCCAATTTTTAAAATTTGAAAATCTTTGACAAAAGATTTAGTATTTAAAAAATGTTTTGAGAGCGGTTTTTGAGTAGAGTAGAATACTTCTAAAGCACGAATGAGTCTTACCTTATCATTCTTTCCAATTTTTTGACAATACGAAGGATCAATCTCCATAAGCTTTCTCCTCAAGGATTCTAATCCTTTTTCCAAAACTTCTTTTTCGAGTTTTTGACGAAGTTCTGGATTGCTTTTGCCTTCCGGAAAAAGACCATCAAGGAGAGCCTTCAAGTATAATCCTGTGCCTCCGACGATTATTGGAAGCTTTTTTTTATTCGAGATGTATTCTATGGCTTTAAGGGCTAAATGAACGAAATCTGCTGAAGTAAATTGAGTTGATGGCTCTGCGATGTCTAACAAGTGATGAGGGATATTTTCTCTTTTTTCCAAGGGAATTTTGTCCGTGCCGATATCGAAGCCTTTATAGACTTGTTTCGAGTCACAATTGATGATTTCTGCTTCGATTTTTTTTGCAATCTTTAGGGCAGTATCACTTTTGCCCACACTCGTAGGCCCTAAGACAAAAAGAAGGTTTTTGGCTTTAGAGTCCAATTTTGAACAATAGAAAGATGAAGAGTAGAGTGATAAAAATGAGAAGAGCGAGGATCTGTTTTCTTTTCAACTCTCTTCTCCGATTTTTTCTAAATTTTTAACGAGCAGAGATTCGTGCTCATTACCTAAATTTTTTTTCACTGCCAGGACTTCTGCCACTAAAATCTCGTTTAAATCTTTAATAAGATTCATCTTGGCTTCTCCACTTGCAAAAGTTATGTTGGTCTTGGGGATTGAATTTATTTCAATCCTTCCCTCAGCATCAAACTTTATTTCTCGGAAGAGAGGAGAAAGAAAAGACTTTATCTCCTCAAGACATTTTTCAACGACGTTAAAAGCCACTGGACCGAGTTCTTTGGATATGTACTTATATATATAGGAAAATTTATCATTGAAGGCATCTAAGATTTTTTCAAATTCCAGATGCGGATGTTTATCGTGAAAAGTTTCTTGAATTTTGCTTTGAGAAAAAGCTATTAGGCCTAGGCAGGATAAATAAAATATAACCTTCTGGCTTTCTTTTTTCCCCAGTTCGCTCAAATCATAAATATTTTTAAGGCTTTTTTTGTTGTCTAGGAGAGCAAGTAAATATTTTTCAGAAGGATCAAGCTTAATCTCGTTAAAATAATCAGGTGAAAGAATCTGGACAAGTTCATTCTCTGGAGGAAGATGAGCTTTGATGAGGTCGTAATTCTGCATTTGGCGGACGCCTTGAAGAATGAAGCTGAGGGTTGGGATCAAAAAAAGAGTTTCTGAATCTTGATTGATCTTTTCAGAATCAAACTTATATTCTCCATCTGTCCAATCAAAAAGAAGAAAGTAGTCTGTTTTAATAAAATCTTCCATGAGCATCCATATACGATTTGGAGAGAGGGGACTAAGTTCGTGGAGAGCTCTTATAAGAGTACATTTATTTTGAGCCGCAAAATTTTCGTACTCTTTAGTACATGAAAAATCCAGGATTTTCCTCTCGACGAGAGCCTTCAAGAAATGCTTTCCAGGAAAGAGGACTCTTTCTATTGTAATATTCCCCTTTTTGAAACATAGGCGTTTTTCGAGTTTATCATTTTTAGTTTTCAGCGACCCAGATTTCTCTTCTTGCCAGATCCGAAAGAGGAGCTGAGGAAAAGGGGTATCAGAGAACTTTCCTTGAAGCCGACATTTCTCCATATAGGGTTATCCTATAAGCTTCATGCTTAAAGAGAACAAGGCTATATTGAAGAGACTCTTCAATAGCCAAAAGCTGTAA
The DNA here is from genome assembly GCA_030615975.1 of Candidatus Aminicenantota bacterium. GTDB lineage: Bacteria > Acidobacteriota > Aminicenantia > Aminicenantales > Aminicenantaceae > JAUWYH01. Next base: position 4,025 of record JAUWYH010000059.1, on the reverse strand, counting down.
GAGATAAAGAGGGCTTTTTTTATATCAATCTTGAAGATATGAGAAAGTCCGTAGCCGAGGATCCCGAATAGCCAGAGCTGGAAAAAATCGATCTGGCTCAGCACGATAAAGCTAAAAGATGTTGTTTCAAGTCGTGGGAAAAGGAGGGCTAAACTTGTTGTTGTTTGCATTACGGATTTCCGGCTGAGGATAAGGATAAGCCGGAGAGCATTGCCCAGAATTTTATCGATAAAATTCACATAGAGATAAGCCGAGAAAACCTGGACAAAATTTCCTTCTGTTGAGGAGAATCGTCCTATAACAAGAATGATTAAGCTTGAGATCAGAAAACCGATGAGAAAAGTGATGGGACTTAGAAGAAACGAACTAAGAAAAACAAGGCTTTTAGAGGGATTCTCCAATTGTTCGATCCTCTGTTTGAATCTTTCTTCTCCCATCCTTTCTTGGAGTTTAATGCTGTTTTTTAATATTTCTGCTTGGTCTTTACTAGAGTAAGGAGTGGTAATATAGGTGAATAAAGCCGAGACGATAAGGAGAATGATTAGAGCATCAAGCCAGATCGGTTTTTCTGAAATGGCTTTTAAGGTCAATTGGGGAGTGAAAAATACACCTTGAAGACGAGCGAAAAAATTCATGTTTCGTCTCCCTTGCGTTCTTCTCTTTCGATCTTCCCATCTTTTAGATAGATAATCCGTTGGGCTTGCTGGGCATTATCTCTATCGTGGGTGACGATTATGATAGTATTTCCCTGTGAGTGTATTTTGTGAAAAAGATTGAGGATTTCTTGCCCGGTTTTAGAGTCCAGATTGCCTGTAGGTTCATCCGCCAGAAGGATGGAAGGCTCATTGACAAGGGCACGAGCAATGGCCACTCTCTGACTTTCTCCTCCTGACAGTTCAGAAGGACGATGATTCATTCTGTCTAACATCTCGACCATTTCTAATGCATTCCGTACTTTTTCCTCTCTTTCTTTTTTACTTGCTCCCTTATAAATGAGAGGAAGCTCCACATTGTGGAAGGTCGTAGCTCGAGGAAGAAGATTAAATACTTGAAAGACAAATCCTATCTCTTGGTTTCGGATGCGGGCGAGTTCATTTTCGCTCAAGGTGCTTACCGATTTTCCCTTTAGGTAATATTTTCCCTTGGTTGGAGTGTCGAGACATCCCAAGAGATTCATCAGGGTTGACTTCCCGCTCCCAGAAGGACCCATGATGGCCATAAATTCATTACGGGAAATAGTGAATGATACCCCACAGAGAGCCTTTACTTCTTGCTTCCCCAATTGATATATTTTCCAGAGGTTCTCGGCTAAAATAAGGATGTTGTTTTCCTGATCCATTATTCCTCTTCTCGCTTTTCTTCTGGTTTGATCAATATCTCATCTTTCAGTTGGCGCAGGGAACTGTAAGGGCCGACAACGATCTCTTCTCCTTCTTCCAAACCAGATAATATCTCTAACATCATCTCGCCCATAATTCCTTTTTTAACAGGATGAAATTTTACTCGATTTTCTTTAACGACATATACACCTTCTTCTTGTTCTTCTTTTTCCTTTTTATCTTTATTCTCTTTTTCCCTTAAGACTAAAGCAGAGATCGGAACAGCTAGAACATCTTTTTTTTCAGCGGTTATGATGTCTCCAGAGGCTGAAAGACCTGGCTTCAGCTCTTCAGGTGGATCTTCAAGAGTTATGACCACATTAAAATCCTTAGATTCTTGAGATGCGGTCATCTTTTGAAGGGCAGAACTTCCGATTTCGGTCACTTTTCCTTTGATTGTTTGCTCGGGGAAGGCATCTATTCTTACTTCTGCTGGTTGTCCTATCTTGACATTGATGACGTCTGTTTCATCAACTTCTACTTCAACTTCCATCACCGAGAGGTCGGCAATTGTCATCAGAACAGTGCCTGGATTATTCATGGTGCCAATCATAGCCACTTCGCCTTCTTCCACTCTAAGGCTTGTAATGATTCCGTCTATAGGGGAGTTGTAAACAGTTTTACTCAGATTATCCAGAGTGCTCTGAAGAGAGGCTTCTCCTTGCTTTATCTGGAAGCGGATGGCTTCATGCTGAGCATATGAAATATCATACTGAGCTTTAGCATCTTCCAATTGTTCCCTTGATAGAAACTTTTCATTGTAAAGCTTTTTTTGCCTTTCGTAATAGCTTTCATCTTTCTTCAGTCCTGCCTCAGCCTTGATTAGCTCTGCTTTGTAAGAACGAATAATAGCTCGATCTCTATCAGCATTAGCTTCGTATTGAATAGAGTCGAGCTTGAGAAGAAAGTCGCCCGCTTTTACTTTTTGCCCTTCTTCAACTCCAATTTTGACAATTCTCCCAGGGATATGAGCACTTATATTCACGTTCTTTTTAGGTTTCACCTCACCGGAGGCAGAAACAATGGAAGTGAGATCATGCCTTTTGACCTTCTCTACCGTCACTTTTATGGCTTTTTCTCTTTGTGCCCGGAGGTTAAAGAGTATGATGATTCCTATCAAAATGATAACAGCAGAAATGATAATCGGTTTTTTTCTCCTCTTAAAAAAGCTTCTTTTTTTGTTCATTTTGTCTCTTGTCCTTTCCAGTCTAATTATCATATTATACTACGGCTGAAAAGGCAAAAAGTTTTAAATCTGGAGTTCCCCCATTTTTTTCTCACACAGCTTGGGTCTATGGGGATGAGTCGCTCTAGAGAGGATTTTTTAGGGCTAAATCCTCTATGCCGCTCCTCTATCCCCATAGACCCTGGTATAAAAAAGCGTTTCCAGTTATAAATTAATGTAACAACCTGATGTTAAATATTATAAATGGAATCTTTTGAAAAAAATGTCCAGAGTCAAGGGCTGACCCTGAAAAGGTTGCTTGAAGAGGGGAGAGCTGGTAATATTGAAGAACTATGAATGTGGATAAATATTTGAAAGAAGCAGAAGGAATTGCTAAAAAAGCAGGGAAAATGCTCAGGGAAAATATAAACACTTCTGCTGAAATCTTTTTTAAAGGGGCTGTTGATCTTGTTACTGATTTTGATAATCGAGCACAAAGAATGATTTTCGACCATCTTTCAGCCTGTTTTCCTGATCATGATTTCATTGGGGAAGAAGGACTGAGTAAAAATAGAGGAGAGGAGTTTCGGTGGATCATTGACCCTCTTGATGGAACAACAAATTATGCCCACGGCTTCCCGATATTCTGTGTTTCTATCGCTTTAGAATGGAAAGAAGAAATCGTGCTTGGGGTTGTTTATGATCCTATGAGGAGAGAGATGTTTTCGGCTGTGAAAGAAGAAGGCGCCTTTCTCAATGGAAAAAAGATTCAAGTTTCTTCTATTGGTGATTTAGATAAAAGCTTAGTGGCTACAGGATTTCCCTATGATCTTCGGGAAAGCAAAGTAAACAATATCGATCATTTCAATAATTTTGTCGTTCGTGTCCAGGCGATCCGTCGATGTGGCTCAGCCGCGATGGATCTCTGTTATGTGGCTTGCAGTAGATTTGATGGATTTTGGGAATTGAAACTTAAACCATGGGATGTGGCTGCTGGAGCCTTGATTGTTAAGGAAGCGGGAGGAAAAATTTCTGATTTTAAGAATGGAGAGCTCAGTATTTTTGGCAACGAGATTTTGGCCACAAACGGCTTGATTTATACACAGATGGTAGAGGTTCTGCAGTTAGGTCAGAAATAAATATATAATAAGCTCAAATACTAATACAAACGCAATTAATACTGATACATTGTGATTGCGAGCGACTGAAAGGAGCGTGGCAATCTCATCCTAAAGGCATGAGATTGCTTCGTCGCTTTACTCCTCGCAATGGGCATAATACTCACAAAGTGGAGCTATTTTTTTTATACTGCATTCAACCGTGTAAAATCTAACACAGTGCAATTAAAGAAGCTACAATACCTAAAGAGGCTAGATAAATGGCATTTCTTAATGACATTGTTAAACCATTTCAATAAACACACTAAAAATATGTTCTATTTTGTTTATTCTAAAATAAATACAAATATGAGCAGCTCCACT
>JAUWYH010000007.1 GCA_030615975.1 Candidatus Aminicenantota bacterium | reverse complement strand
AGGCGAGGAAGCTCTTCCGGAGCTGAGTTTCCCTGGCTTCTCACCTGAGTCAGTTGAATATCTGACAAAAGAGAGAAATATCACCGGAGTAGCCCTCGATACTCCGAGCATAGATTACGGAAAATCAAAAGATTTTAAAGTTCACCAGATTCTCTTTGCTGCCGATAAACTGGCTTTAGAAAATATCGCCAATCTTGATAAGCTTCCTTCTTCTGGGGCAATGCTCTATGTCATCCCGATGCTTATTAAAGAGGGGACAGGAGCGCCAGCGCGAGTTTTCGCCATTCTTCATAAATTTTGACTTCGTTCATTTTATTTTTTATCTTTTATTCATGATTTTCATATTGACTGGCTCCATCTATTCGGGAAAGACCACTTTCTTGAAAAAAGTGGTGAATGAACTGAAAAGGCAGAACCTCAAAATAGATGGCTTTTTGAGTGATGCTGTCTTGAAAAACCAGGAAAGAATTGGATACGATTTATTTGATTTGAGTGAAGAAAGATCAATTCCTTTCATCCGCAAGAAAGGAGAGAAGGGATGGGAGAAAATCGGCTCATTTTTTTTTATTCCTCAAAGTTTAGCTCATGCAAAAAATATAATTCTCCGAAGCAACGAAGCTGATATTCTTGTGGTGGATGAAGTTGGGCCGCAGGAACTGACAGGAAAAGGGTTATGGCCGGCCCTGAAGCAAGTTATTTTTTCGCCTCAAAAAGCATGTCTTCTTGTTGTAAGAAGAAACATCCTTAAAGACTTCGTTGAGATAGTAAAGGAGAAGGAGGTGAAAATATTTGGTGTTAAAAAGAAGGGAATATTTTCACAGATAATAGAAGAAATAAAAAGAAATATGAAAAGCATTCAAAAAAGCAGTAAAGTATATGAGAATAAATAAAATGAAAAATATCTATGATCATCTTTCCAATATGCTGGAAAAGAAAAAACATGTCGTTTTGGCCACAATCATAGAGACAAAGGGTTCAACTCCCCAGGTGCCAGGAGCATCAGCCATTTTTTCTTCTGAAGGACTCCTTGGAGGGACTCTGGGAGGAGGTCTGTTGGAAGCCGATGCCCAGAAAAAGGCACTTCACGCCTTAAAGAAAATGAGTTCTCTTCTTTATGAATTTAGCCTCAGTGCTGACATATCTTTGGAGGAAGGTGCTATCTGTGGAGGCAAAGTGAAGATCATTATCGATGCCTCACTGGAAGAACACGAAAATACGTTCCGAAACCTCCATCAATCATTCAGCCAGCGACAACCCGGTCTTTTGGCCACACTTATCAGGGAATTTCCTGAAGGAAAAGTCTCCTTTTCTCGATACTGGATAGAGAGAAAAGAGAACTACCTCATCGATTTAGGAAAGCCTCTTTCCTTATTCCAAAAGGAGATCACACAGACTTTCTCCGATAGAAAGCCTGTTTTGTTAAAAATAGAGAAAAGAAGGGGAGTGGTAAAAGAAAAGGAAAGTTACCTTTTTTTAGAGCCTGTTTTTCCCTTGCCTCAATTGGTTATTGCTGGAGCTGGTCATATAGGCCGCGCTCTGGCTCATTTGGGAAATCTCTTGAATTTTGAGGTTAATGTCATCGACGACAGGCCTGAATTTGCCAATAAAGAGAATATTCCTGATGCAGATAAATTAATCGTCGATGAAATCGGAAAAGCCATAAAGCACTTTCCTCTATCTTCTGATACCTTCTTGGTGATAGTAACACGTGGGCATCGCCATGATAGCGATGCTCTCCGAGAAAGCATAGCTTCTGAGGCTGCTTATATCGGTATGATTGGTAGTGCTAGGAAAACCAAGCTTATGCGCCAGAAATTCCTTGAGGAGGGCTGGGCCACCTCCCACCAGTTTGATCGCGTATATGCTCCGATTGGCGTTGATATTGGTTCAAAAACAGTTGAGGAGATCGCTGTCAGCATCGCTGCCCAACTCGTTCTTGTCCGAAGCCAAATTCAAGATAAGCAGGCCAAGATGAAGGAGAAATGATGATTTACGCCATGATATTAGCCGCAGGAGAATCTAAAAGGATGGGAAAACCGAAACTCATGCTCCCTTTTGGAGAAACGACCATACTCGGAACAGTCATAAACAATGTCCTTAGCTCAAAAGCAGATAAGATTTTGGTTGTTTTGGGTTCAGACACAGAGAAAATTAGAAAGAAAATTGAGAACCTTTCCTTGGAAATCACCACGAATCCTGGTTATCAAAAGGGAATGCTTTCTTCTGTCCAATGGGGATTTAAAAATTTGCCTGAAAATGCTAAAGCTGCTTTAGTATGTCTTGGTGATCAGCCTGGTATTTCTACTGTTGTCATCAATAAAGTTATCGATGTTTACAAGAGAACAAGAAAAGGAATTGTCATTCCGGTCTATAAGAAGAATCGAGGCCACCCTGTTCTGATCGACATCAAATATCGAAAGGATGTTAAAAATCTCAATCCAGATATCGGGCTTCGGGAACTCGTCTATAATCATCCTGAGGACACCGTCGAGGTGAAGGTGGAAGCTCCCTCTATTCTCCACGACATTGATGATCCAGATGATTACAGAAAAGAGTTAAAGAATAAGGACCGAATTTAATAAAAAAGGCTAAGATCTGAAATCCGGGTCTGATCATATTAGAATTTGGAGTGGCCATCTTCTTTTTTTTCTTTTAACGTTTTTAATAATTCTTTTACTTCTATTTCTTTTTTTCTGCCCAGATATAGATATTTTTCGAAATAATAAATGGCATTATTTATATCTTTTTTGACTTGATAGATTTTTCCGAGTTCGTAATATGGTTCAGGATCGGCCGGTGCAAGTTCAATGGTCTTTTTGAAATGCTCAAGAGCTTTCTCCATTAGATTTTGATTAAGATAAAATCTTGCCAAGGATTTATGAGCTTTTAATGAAACTGCTGGCTTGAAAACAATTAAAGATATATCAAGTTCATCATCTGAAATTTTGTCTTTTTCCTTTATTTTTTTTATTCCTTTTTCAAATCGAATAGCATCCTTCCAGCGCTTTTCAGCTTCATCAAAATCTTCCATAGCATAATAAACACAACCTAAATTGTAATACCCCATGGCATCTCTGGGATCAATATTGATGACTTTTCTATATGCTTGAAGGGAGCTTTGGTAATCTTGAATTTTAAAAAATATGTTTCCGACTAAGTCGAAGGCATCCCTGAGGTTTTTCCTAAGTTCTGTGGCTCTCCAGGCATATTTTAAAGCTTTTCCTAAATCATTTTGCATATTATAGAAGTGAGCAAGGTTGTAATTCAGATCAGGAGAGAGATCGTTGATCTCTATAAAGTTCCGAATCAACTTTGTGGCCTTACTCAATTGTCCAGACCTTACAAGAGTAAGAGCAGATTCATTCATGATATTTATGACCCTATTGATATCAGTGTGGAAAACATATTTGTATTCTAAATTTACCTTATTCACTATATCTTTTGTTAATTTTGGTTTATTCTCTTTCCTTTGTACTGATTTTTCTCTCGAAGCTCGCTCTAACAAAAACTTGGCTTCATAGTCATAGGGGACGAGGCTTAAAATTTTTTTTAGCAAGTTAGTAGCCTTTTTAAATTCTTCCTGGTTGTAATAAATCTTGGCTAAGTTTTTTGTGGTTTCGACAATATGTGGTTTAAGCTTGAACGCGTTCTCAAAACAGTAAAGGGCCTTTTCTATTTCTCCAAGATGATAATAGGCATATCCCATTAAAAAATAAAATTTGGATTTAGATCCCTCTGTCTGTATCGTGTTTTGTGATTTTGTCAGTGCCTCTTGCCATTCTTCTCTTATAAGCTCTATATCTATCAATTGGACTGTGCATTCAACAGGGTTGTAGCCTCTTTGAATAGCCAGGTTAAAATTTTCTGCTGCTTTCTCAAAATTTCTGCTTTTTTTGTGATAAAATCCGAGAATAAAGTAGGGCAGGCTGAAGTTTGGATTATTATTACGAACTTTATCAACGAAGTACTCATAGTTCGACTCGAATTCTTTTCTGTCTTCTTGCCGTGAAAAGTCTAGTCCCTTTTTCTTTGCTTCTTCTCTTACAGCTTTTTTAAGAATGGTGCTAAATTCCTGGCATATATTTTCAGCTTCTTTAAGTTTCTCCTTATTGAAATAAACATAACTTAACAAAATGAATGCATTCAAATTATCAGGAAAAAGAGCCAGTTCCTCCTTTAATACTTTTACTGCATCTTCATATTTTCCTAACCGGAAATAAGCATATCCCTGGCTTACTCTGAGATCTTTTTGATCGGGATTGTCTTCAATAGCCTGAGTATAATAATGAACAGCTTCCTCATAATTCAAAAAATCCATACAGCTCTCTGCTTTTTCTCTCGGAGTTTCCTCTGCTTCGAGAGATAGGTTATTACCGCCAAGAAAAAAGATGATTAATAAGATTAAAAGGGATATGAATTTGGCTTTTTGGGTTGTAGCGATATTCGCAATTTTTTGTTTAAATTTCATTATCTAACAGCCTATCCAACTTATAGCAAAGGAAAAAATTATTGTCAAAATGTGAAAGGTAAGCATCTCTTTTTCCGTGATAGAAGACAAAATCATTGATCAGGCTGGATTTTTCGAAAACACGCAGGCTTTGTTTTACAAAGAGGGACGTTCCCTAAAGTACCACCCTTTGCTTCATTTGCTTCATCAATCTCAAAGACTTAATCAACTTTATGATGGACAGACGGAGCTGTTATCTACAATTTAAATGGATATTGATTTTTTTATCTTATACAAGAGATAAGGCAGCTCTGTAGACAATAGTCTCAATCAGTTCTTTTTTGTATTCGTTCTCCTTTAATGGCCTGGCATCCTTCAAAGCTTCTTTCGTCGCTTGCCTTAGAAGATTCTCTGTGATTTTTTTCCCTTCTATCATATTTTCAGCTTTTTTGAGTCTCCAAGGAGCAGGAGCCACTCCACCTAAGACGATTTTTGTATCCTTGAAAACATCGCCAGAGACATTGGCTTTCACTGCAACTGAAACAAGAGCAAAATCCCATGCTCCTCTTTCCATGAGCTTGTAATAAGTGCTCTTTTCTCCTCTTTTGGGTGCCGGGATTTTTACTTCTTTTAAAACTTCATCGGGCTCCAATATGTTTTCTTTACTGACGGTTACCTTAGGAAGAATAAAGAAATCTGTGAGAGGGATGGACTTATCTCCTTTGGAAGAGCTAATGAAAATTTCCGCATCCAGAGCGAAAAGTACAGGAGCTAAATCGGAAGGATGGACAATATAACATAGGCCTCCTCCAAAGATTGCATGGTATTTGTTTTTTCCCCTGAAAGCAAAGCAGCGGCTTCCTCCCTTTTTCCGACACTTCACTTGAGGATCGCGGTAGTACCAGCAGCGGGGTCTCTGACAGAGATTTCCCCCGACTGTGGCCATATTCCTGAGTTGAGGTGTAGCTATCCCGTTAGCTGCTTCATGAAGTCCTGGGTATTCCTGTTTGATCATGAGGTTTTTTGCTAATTCGGCTACAGTGGTTAAAGCTCCGATTCTGACTCCGTCTTTTTCTTTTTTGATATAGGAGAGGTTGGGAATAGATGTCAGATCGACAACAGCTTCTGGTTCTATTATCTCATCTTTAATTTCTCCCAAGAGGTCAGTTCCTCCTGCCATGAGATAATATTTGTCTCTTTTTTCAGATAATAGGGAAGTGATCTGATCGATTGTTTTGGGTTGAGCGATCTTAAAGTTTTTCATCAGCCGACCTCCTTTCGCTTCAAAGCTTGAAGGACTTTATCAGGAGTCATCGGGATTTCACTGACATGGATTCCTATGGCGTTATAGACAGCATTGGCTATGGCTGCAGCAATCGGAATCCGAGGTGGCTCTCCGAGTCCTTTGGTTCCAAGGATATTGATTCTGGGGTCGACCATATCGACAAAAGCAACCTCTATCTCAGGAATATCAAATGAAGTGGCAATTTTATAATCCCTCAAATTTGGGTTAACCATATTTCCTGTTGCCTCATCCATAACCCTTTGTTCAAAGAGGGCAGTGCTTATTCCTTGGGTAATGCCTCCGATGACCTGGCTCTCTGCGGTCAGCTTGTTGATTATTCTTCCGCTATCATGAGTAGCGACAACTTTGAGAACTTTTATTTTTCCTGTTTCTATATCGACTTCCACTTCAGCAAAATGGGCTCCAAAAGTGTTGTAAGCATAACCTAAGGGACGTCCCACGTATTCTCCATGAAAAACTCTTTCTCGGCGCATTTCTTTGAGCAGTTCTTTAAAGGAAATGGATTGAGCTGGGTCGTTCTTGTTGGAAAGTTTCTCTTTTCCGATGATGACATCATCAGGACTGATTTCCATTTTTTCTGCTGTTTGATTCTTCATATAATTGGCTGCTTTAAGGGCTGCATCCCTTATTGCTGGGGCTACTGAGGGAGTCGTAGTGCTTCCTCCTGATGAGCCGCACCAGGGATACTCGGTGTTTCCGATTTTAACCGTTATATCCTTTGGCTCTAACCCTAAAGTCTCTGCTGTGATTGTTGCCATATAAGTTTTGGTTCCTGTGCCAAGGTCTTGAGTCCCGCACACAGCCTCAACACTTCCGTCGCGGTGAAGCTTAACATCAGCCAAGGTTCTTGGCCTTCCCATCCCCCACCATATCTGGCTGGCCATTCCGAGACCTCGGCGTATTTTTCCATTTCCTTCTCCAGGTTTTTTATTCCTTCTTCCCCAGCCGATTTTTTTTGCTCCTAATAGATAGCATTTATCCAATCCTTTTGAGGAATAGGGTATTCTCGTACCTCCTTCGTTTTTGGTGGTGTAGTGTTTCTTCCTCAATTCTAATGGATCAAGATTGATTTTGTGGGCCAGCTCATCAAGGAAACCTTCTAGAGCAAAAGTTCCCTGAACATGGCCAGGAGCTCTTGTCGGCCGGCCAGCACCTGTATTGGTAAAAACGGTGTATTCTTCGACCTTCACATTGGAGCATTTGTATACATCTATCAGTGGTTCTGAGCATCTGTCACCTCTGCGGATTCCTCCACAAGTATAATTTTTCAGGTAAAGAGCGGTGAGAGTCCCATCTTTTTTGACTCCCGCTTTTATAGTTTGTATGGAGGAGGGACGGTTCCCTACACAAAGGGAGTTCTCTTTTCGAGAGAGAGTTATCTTTACAGGCCTTTTAGCTTCTTTAGCCAGCAACACGGCTGCAACTGTGTAATCGTTCAATCCTAACTTGCTTCCAAATCCCCCTCCCATGTATTTTTTTATGACCTTTATTCGACTCGCTGGTATTCGGAGGGTTTGGGCAAGACCATCTCTTACATTAAAGATGGCTTGGGTGGAATCCCAGACTGTGACTCTCTTGCCTTCCCATTTAGCGACACTTCCGTGTGTTTCAGCGGTGTGGTGGATCTCGACAGCGGTCTTATAAGTACGCTCCAGGACAACATCGGCACTCTCAAATCCCTTTTTTATGTCTCCACGATTGTAATCATTAAACTTATCAATGTTTGGACTGTCATGAACTTGAGGTGCTCCCTCTTCCATAGCCTTTTCCTCTGTGACAACAAAGGGAAGAGTTTTGTATTCTACTTTGATCAATTTCAAGGCTTCCTCTGCTGTCTTTTCATCCACAGCAGCCGCTGCTGCCACTTGTTCCCCTGCATATTTGACGCGCCCTTTTTTAAGCTGGAGAGTAGCTTTGACTCCTGGTAAGCTCCGCGCCCGGCTTAAATGCACAGATACGACTTCAGCGCAGGCATGAGGGCATCTCAATATTTTTCCGCAGAGCATGCCTCTGAGCTTGATATCATGGGTGAAAGGTGCGCGACCTGTCACAATCCTTTCTCCATCAATCCTTGGGGTATAATCGCCAATGATTTTAAATTTTTCTTTTTCAGGAGAGGGAACTTCTTCCGGTTCTTCTGTTTCCATCTCCCTGAATTCTTCATGATAGAGGAGATTGGAATCTTTGATATCTATGGAATATTCTTTTTTTGCCATTTTAGGCCCCCCTCATGCTTTTTGATGCCACAGAGACAGCTTCGTAGATTTTAGAATAATTTCCACAGCGGCAAAGGTTGCCGGAGAGCGCAGTTTTTATTTCTTCTGTCAATGGATTTTTATTTTTCTCAAGGAGAGCCACAGAAGACATGATAAATCCTGGAGTACAGAAGCCGCATTGATAACCATCTTTTTCGATAAAAGCCTGTTGAATAGGGTGGAGCTTTCCGTCAGCAGCTAATCCTTCGACCGTAGTGATTTTTTTATTGTCTGCTCTGATAGCGAGAGTGAGGCAGGAATAGATAGGGTTCCCATCCAAGAGAACCGTACACGCACCGCATTCGCCTCCACTGCATGTCTTTTTCGTTCCAGTCAGGTTTAGCTTCTCTCTCAAGACGTGGAGAAGAGTTTCTCTTGGCTCAATCACCAAAGAATAATTTTTTTCATTGATATTGAGAGTGATTTGTTTTTTCGAATACAAAGGAATTTTTCCTTCCTTTGTTTGCAGAGAAAAGACATCCTGGGAGACAAGCTTAGGAACAACCGCCGCTCCTAAAGCTCCGCTCCCAAATCCTTTTAAAAAATCTCTTCTTGTGAATGTTTTTCTTTTTTTCTTTTTAATCTTTTCCATTTTTTCTCCTTTTTAAGGGAAAAGATGTCTTTTTTTAGCCCAGTCTGATAAGGGTAATGATTGCCAGAGCGAGAATGAGGGTTGCAGGCGAGATGAGATATCTCAGTTTGCCTGTTCTGGGAGAGAGTTCAAATTTGGCTTCTAGGGATTTGATCTTCGCGCCGGCCAACGCACCTAAGGGAACAGTAATCAAGGAGAGTGACACTGCCAATGGAGCGTAATAGAGGGAAAGGGGATAGCCGGTGCCAGGAACAACGCAGGCAGGAATGCCGGTTACATATTTTACGAGAGGAAAGAGATTTACCGCCAGGAGAGCAGCCATTCCGCCCAGAAGCGCCTGTCCTCCTATTTTTTGTTTTAGCTTTTCCTTGAAGATGGATACAAAAACCACAAAAGCTATCGCTTCCATAAAGAAAGCAAAAATGGGGTTGGCCACAGCTCCATGCTGGATAGGGAGTGAAAGTAGAAGAGCATCGAACATTTTAAATAAGCTTGTTAAGGCAACCAGAAGAGTTATACATAGGATGTTTCGAGTTAAATACCAACTGGATGCTATAAAAAAGAAAGCAACTCCTGTCATTATTGCGCCAGAAAAAAAGGAAGCACAACTTCGAAGCCCCATACCCAGAGCAGCTTCGGAAAAACCCCACGTAGCCCCGAGGATAACGACGATACCAAGATAAGATTTTGGATTGTTTCTATCCATGCTTTTCTCCTTCTTTACTTAAATTTATTGTTCTGTTTCTTTTTCAGGATTATAATTTCCTCACTCTCTTTTGGCAACCTTTTTTCCCCAAAACTAAAAATCTGACTCCTGTCTTCTGTATTCTGATTTTTTATTGACCGAACGGTTTTGAGCGCTTGTGCGTAGTTATAAATGAGAGGTTAAAAAAATGGAAGGAGAAAAACTATGAGTACAGAAACGAAAAAATGTCCATACTGCTTCGAAGAAATTAAGGCTGAGGCAGTGAAGTGCCGCTGGTGTGGAACTCATTTATCCAAATCCCCGATTTTCGTGGATTGGTACCGCGATTTGCCGGAACGCAAGCTACTAGGGGTTGCCAGTGCCGTGGCTAGGAATACAAGTATTTCTTTGCAGGCATGGCGCATTATATTTATTGTGAGTATCCTTTTTCATGGGCTTGGCCTCATTGCATACTTTTCAATCTGGGCTTTGACTCCTTTCCACAAAGAGGAAAGATCCCCGTTTGATCGGGTTCTCGGTATTCTTCGGAAGGTTTGGGACACACTTTTTGGGAAAAAGCAAACTAATGAACAGGCTTAGAATTTCACGTATCAGACAAGATAATGTGTTTGACCCTTGCCCAATTTTGAGGAAAGGTGCATTATGAGCGTTGGAACGTATTGGGTTTTGGATGCCTCGATCTTGGTCGGAGCTTTGAGCGGCCCGGATATCTGGAGAAGAGAAGGAGAGAGATTGGTCAATTTGCGAAGTGGGGAAAACGAAGCATTGGTCACGCAAATACAGGCTGGCCGGCAAGACCTTATGGCTGATCTTGTACGCCAACATTCAGACCGGCTGTTTGCGGTCATTCTACGTATGGTGCATTCGCACAGCACTGCAGAGGACATATTGCAGAATACCTGGGTTCGCGTGATCCGCAAATTTCATCAATATGATCCATCCCGGCCTTTTGTGCCGTGGCTCACTCAAATTGCGATTAATTGTTGCCGTGATTTTTGGCGTCGTGAACGGCTGCGTCAGTTTTTAAGTCTGTCATCTCATTCAGAAAAACCGGAGGTTCTAGATCCAAAGATCGCTACTGAATCGCAAAAAGCGTTGGACCAACAAATCGAAGTCTCAAAAGCGTTGGCGAATCTTTCTCCCAAGCTTCGTGAAGTTATTGTACTGAAATTCTACAGCGGTCTCACCCATGATGAGATCGCCGAGGTGTTGCGAATATCTGCTGGGACGGTCAAAAGCCGTCTAAATTATGCTCTTTTCAATCTCCGAAAGTATTTTGATAAAAAGGGGGAGGGGAAATGATTGATAAGATGTGTCAGGAGTTTCAAGACTGGCTTGAACGATTGCCGCGGCAAAAATTGTTTCCGGAATTTCAGCAACATCTCAAGGTGTGTAAAGAATGCCGAAAGCGATTCAGTCAATTTGATCCCGTAGTCAAAAAACTGGCAGCAGTCAAATCCCCAAAGCCGCTCAGCGAGAATAAATTAGAGGAAATGGCTCGACTCGTCCGGCGAAAGGTACTGCAGAAAGAAAACCGCCGCTTAGCCTTCAGGCTCAGCCTGGTCAGCTTGCTCTGCCTGCCTCTGATCGTCTCAATAAACTGGCTCTGGGCATCATTAGGCTACAGTCTTCTCTCCTCCTATGTTTCGCGCATTCTTGCATATGTATTTCTTGTGATTTTTATCAGCGGTGCAGCAGGAATGGCAGGTTTGTTGTATGGCTCAATACCGTTGCTGGTTGGAAGGTTGCGCAGACAGCCAGGTAAGGAGATTGCCGTATGAATACGTCTGGATCGCAGAAAAAATGCCCCTATTGTGCCGAAATGATAAACAAGGAAGCGATAAAGTGCCGCTATTGCGGCACCTGGCTGGATAAGAAGAGATACGTGGCCGAATGGACCCGTTCTCGGAAACACGCGAAGCTTCTCGGCGTGTGTGCAGGCCTGGCTAGAGTGTTTGGCATCTCTGTCACATTCGTCCGTGTCGCATTCATCATAATGACTATTTCCGGCTATGGAGTCTTGATCTATCTGATCCTGGCACTGTTGATGCCCAAGGAACCGGAGGATGAAAACGAGTAGAATCTGCTTCGTCGTTTACCTGATACGCCTGGAGATATAGGATTTTATTTATTCCTCATTCGACCTGCACCGAATTTTAATCCGATGGTGACTGTTCTGGCTCTCATGGGAAAGCCTGGTTCTGTTATGTAGTATTTGTTGAACAGGTTTTCTGCTTTGAGAAAAATAGAAAAATTTGAAAAGCTCTTGGAGAGAATGCTATTCAAGACGTAATAGCCAGGAATTTTGACAATATCAGTGCTGATTTTCAGCTCAGAACTTGATACACCTAATCCCCATAGACTCAATCTTAGGCTGTTTGCAACCAAAAGATCCAGGCTAAAATTGAGTTGGGATAAAGGGAGTAGATCAAGAGGTCGGTTTTCTTGTTTATTTTCACCCTTTAAGTATGTGTAATTCATGGAAAGGTTCATGCTGCCAAGGTTTTTATCAAATCCCAGTTCAAAACCGAAGATTTCTGCTTTTCCAATATTTAGATTTGTTTTATTTCCGTCAGGCATGCGAATAACAGAGATAAGATCTTTTATTTGATTGTAAAAGAGAGCACCATTGAGAAAAAAATTTCTGCTGTAGGTGAATCCAAATTCATAACTTGTTCCTCGTTCATCCTTGAGTTCTGGGTTTCCGGCTTGGGCGCTGTATAATGATTTCATCGAGGGAAAACGGGATTTTTGAGAAAAGCTCAAATGAAGATCGAGATACTCGTAGGGATTAAATTTTATGCCTATTATAGGATTTAATGTTGATTTAATTTTCCCTGAATGTTTTTTTAAACGGTCAAAACTGACGCCTCCAATCAACTTCCACTTTTGATTCAGGCAAAAATGATTTTCAACTCCAATGGATAATGTCCTGTGTTCAAATTCTTCCCATTCTTTTCCGATATCATCCTGAGTTTGAGCTTTATCATCCCTTAAATTTAAACTAAACTTCAATTCATTTTGAGAGAGATAAGGAAGAGCGCCGAGAAGAAATACCCCATAGGAATCGTTTTTATAAGTGGATTCCCACTGAATCTCTCTCATATCTTTGTTGGTATAGGCATCAAGGATATTATCATGCCTGACGTAGTAACTTCTCAACTTGAGGTAGCCGTTTTTTAAAATGGAAAATGTTCCTCCAAGATGGAGCTGTAACCGATTCCAATTTTTAAATCTCCAGTAACGTTGACGATAGTACTCGGTGGCAAAGGGTATTCCAAACTCAGAAGAATAATAAGCAGCCTCTAAAAGAATTTCACTCTTCGGATTGGGATAAAAATATAGTTTCCCAGTGAAATTTTTTCTCTCATGATCACTGTTCGTTCTGAGAACATTTTCTCCCTTTTTGTTCCATCTGAATCCTTTCGATTTTTCATAAGAAGCAAAACCTGAGAAAAAGACATTTTTCCAGTTAAAAGAGGCGGTGGAAGATAGCGAGGATGTGTTGTTGCTGTCATAAGAAGTTTTCAAAGAAAATGAGGGAGGGTTTGGTCTTCTTGTGATGATATTTATGATTCCCCCAAGGGCGTTGGGTCCGTATAGGACAGAAGAGGCTCCTTTGACAACTTTAATGCTCTCGATTTCTTCGGCTGTGACTGTCTTAAGATCAAAGGAATTAAAATAAGGCTCATAAATGGGTATTCCGTCGTAGAGCAAGACAATTCTCTGGCTGTCAAGTCCTCTGATTTTCAACCTGAATTCGTTTTTTGACCCTTTGGATACCAGTGTTCCAGAAGTATAAGAAAGAATTTCAGAGAGATCTCTCGAAGATGTGGCTTCGATTTTTTCCCTTTTTATCGAGGAGGTTGTGGATAGGGGAGCGTATTTGGGAAGTTTGGCTTCCACAACGATTTCTTCTGTAATAATTTTTTGCTTCTTCTCCTTTTCCTGATTCTTTTCCTGGGCAAATAGAGTTGAAAATAAAAGAAATAAAGTTCCAACAAGCAGAGGTAAAATATTTTTTTCTATAGGTGCTTTTTTTATTTTCATACAATCATCACCGACTCTTTATTATCCTTTTTTTTACTTCAAAGTCCAGAAGAGAAATGCTGTGAAAAGCATCTCATTTTAAAAAAAGAAAGATTGAATAAATTTTTATATAGAGTTATCCTTTCAGATGATACATTTGCCCTAAAAGATAAAGATGTCTGCAACGAGGATTCAAAGTTCCTTCATCCCAGATATAAAAAATGAAAAGGGGTTTTAACCATGAAAGCCAAGACTATCATTATTTTAATCTTAATTGCGCTATTTGTGATAATTCTCATACAGAACACTCAGGTTCTCACCGTACAGTTGTTTTTCTGGGAAGTAAGTATGTCAAGAATCATTCTGATCTGTTTATTAATGCTTGTTGGATTCATTATCGGCTTTCTTGTTGCTAAGGTGGGAAGAAAGCGTTGGAAAGGACAAAGTTAGATCTACTAATGCTTTAAGAGGCAACTTCTTATGGGTGATGTTTATATCGCTGGAGTCAGCTTGACTCCCTTTGGTAAAGATTTCAGACCTTTAGGAGTAATGCTGGCTGATGCCTGCCGCAAAGCTCTTCAAAATTCTGTCAGCTTTACTTCCAATGTCGCTCCAGACTGCTTAGTTATCGGTTGCATGGATCCAATAGGCTTTGCCAGACAGACGGGTTTGGATTCTCTGGTAGGAATGGAACTGGGCTTGGCAAGAGATATGGAGATATATCATGTGGAGCTTGGTTCGGCAACTGGGGCTGGCGCTGTTGAGTTGGGTAAGCGATTAGCTTCATCCGGCCTCAAGGTCTTAGTCTGCTTCGGTGAAAAGATGAAAGGCAAACTGAGAAACGAGGAGATTCCTACCCAAATCTCTACAGTTATTGCTGAAGAAGAAAGAGAGCGAGGGCTGGGTGAGATGCCTGCTGTGGCAGCCTTGGCTTCGTTTCAATACATGGATGCCTATAAGGTTTCAGAAAAGGAATTCAAAAACATATGCTTTGAGATGAGCGTTCGAAGCCTTAAGTACGGAGCTCTGAATGAGGTGGCTTATTTTAAAAAGCCAATCACACGGGAAGAGTATGACAATCCTGAAATCAACAGAATGATAGCTAAACCTTTGACAAAATTTGACTGCAGCGGTTCTTACAATGGAGCTGGAGCAGTTTATCTTGTTCCCTCTCCTACAGATATAAAATTGACGAGTATCAAATCCGCCTTTGATAATATCAAAATTTCAGAACGGAAAACTCTGATATCTATGGATGCTGCGGTGTTGGCAGGGAGAGAGGTCTTTCGAGAGGCTGGTCTAAATCCTCATGAAATTGATACCTGTGAGCTCCATGATGCTTTTAAGTCAATTCCTTGGATAGCAGGCGAGGATTTAGGTTTCGCTGAGAGAGGAAAAGGGCATAAATTTGTGATTGAAGAAAAAAACAGGAAAGGAAGGAGAGTCTTCATAAACCGCTCTGGTGGATTTTTAGCAAGGACTCATCCTTTGGGAGCCTCAGGGGGTGCCCAGGTTGTGGAGTTAGTCTGGCAATTTCGAGGCCACAACCAGTACAAAGAAATGTTTAAAGAAGAGCTTCAAAAATTGAACTATGGGCTCTGGTTTAACATGAATGGATTTGGCAATACTTGTGTTGTTGGCTTTATCGAAAGGAAAGAACCGACTCTTGAGAGAGAAGGTCTCAAGGATGAAAACCTGCCTCAGTCTATTCCTGAAAAATTTATCCTCAAGAAATCTCCACGGAAAGATAGGATTATCGCTGCCACTCAATACACATCTCCAGATGAAGAGAAAGTTAATGTGGCTATAATTCAGACAAAAGAGGGTGATTTCAGAATCGGTTTAGCCAGAGACCCCCACGGTCTGAAAAGAGGAAAATACATAAAATGGATCAAACCGGAGGACGGTCCTTATTTCATCAAAGAAGGGTACATAAAAGGGAAACTATCCGATCTTCTGGGCCTATTCCGCAAGACAAAAAAAGAAGAGGAATAAAATAGCTGTTTTTATTGACAGCTATGAGAGCGGATGACTATAATAATGAATCTTTCATTTGTACCTTTATACTTTCAAATCATGAATATAAAAAAAGGGAGGCTTTTATGAGTGATATCGTTTTTGCCAGTGCTGTCAGAACAGCTGGAGGCAGGTTCGGTGGTGCCTTTAAGGATGTTTCTGCTGTGGAATTAGGAGCTTTAATCCTTCAAGAGGCTGTCCGGAGAGCAGGGATTGAACCTGACAAAGTCGAAGAGGTGGTCTTTGGTACAGGCTGGCAGGCTGGACTGGGGCCAAACATAGGGCGTCTTGCGACCGTTAAAGGGGGATTTCCTCATGAAGTTCCTGCCTTTACGGTGAACAAACGTTGTGGTTCTTCTCTGCGGGCTGTTACACTAGCTTCGCAGATCATCAAGGCGGGAGATGCAGAAATTGTGTTAGCTGGCGGAGCTGAGAATACTTCCCAGGTCCCTTACATCGCAGCTGGGGCAAGATGGGGGAATCGTTTGGGAGATAGCCGATTGGTCGATATTTTGCATAAAGATGGCTTCATGTGTCCCTTGGCTGGCCATCTGATGGGAAAGACGGCCGAAACCCTGGTTGAGAATTATAACATCAGTCGCGAAGAACAAGATTCTTTTGCTGTAGAAAGCCAGAATAAGGCGGTCAAAGCAGTAAAAGAGGGTAAATTCAAACAGGAAATATTTCCCATTGAGGTGCCTGTAGGCAAAGGACGGACAGAAATTTTTGACAACGAGGAAATCCCAAGGGAAGGAGTGTCTTTAGAAAAACTGGCAAGACTTCCTGCTGTTTTTAAAAAAGAGGGATCAGTTACTGCAGGGAACAGCTGTGCTCTCTGTGATGCAGCCGCAGCCGTCTTGGTTATGAAAAAAGAGAGAGCTTCTGAGCTTGGAGTTGAGCCTTTAGCCCGAGTGATTTCCTATGCTCATGCCGGTGTTGATCCTGCGATTATGGGAATAGGACCTGTCCCAGCTGTTGGCAAAGCTTTGGAGCGGGCAGGGCTCAATCTGAATGATATTGACCTTATCGAGCTCAACGAGGCTTTTGCAGCTCAAGCCTTAGCCGTAGAAAGGGAACTCAAGTGGGATCGTTCCAAGGTCAATGTTCATGGAGGAGCCATAGCTCTTGGCCATCCGGTGGGCGCTACAGGAGTGAAGATCTTGACTACCTTGATCTATGCTCTGAAAGATAGGAATAAAAACCTTGGATTAGTGAGCTTATGCATTGGAGGGGGACAAGGTGTGGCTGTAGTGATAGAAAGGCTGTCTTAGCCAGCAATAGAAATGCAAAACAATCTCATCCCTTTCTCTTATGAGATTGCTGGGCTTCCCTCGGAAGCTCACAATGACATATGATCGTCTAATTTTGGGACAAAAATTAGTATTTTGATTTATTATATTTAAAAACGGAGGGATAAAAATGGATATTAAAAAACCTTTTGTGGTTGGGGCAGGTATTATGGGATCAGGTGTCGGACAGCTCTGTGCCCAGCAGGGGTATGAAGTGACTGTTTTGGATATATCAGATGAGATAATCGAGAAAGCTAAAGAGAAAATCAAAGCAGGTCTAAAAAGAAGAGTTGAGAAAGGAAAAATTACCAATGAAGATATGGAATCGGTTCTCTCTCGAATGAACTGGTCTGCAGACATGAATCTTGCTCGAGAATGTGATTTTGTCATAGAGGCTGCCTCTGAGAATCTCGATATTAAGAAAGATGTATTCAAGAAACTGGATTCCATCTGTTTGCCGACGACAATTTTGGCTACAAATACAACAGCTCTTTCCATTAGCGAGATTGCCTCAGCCACTTCCCGGCCTGATAAAGTTATAGGAATGCACTTTTTTAACCCCGCAGTTATCATGAAGCTAGTTGAAGTTATAAGAGGAGAGAAAACGTCAGAGGAGACTGTTGCCACAACAAAGAAATTTGTTGAAAATCTGGGCAAGGTTCCTATTGCCACTGATAAAGAAGCACCTGCAGGGATAGTCAGTCGAGTTTTGGCTTCGCTGTTGAATGAAGCAGCCATTGTTTATGCTGAAGGGATTGCTTCTCCTCAAGATGTTGATGAGGCGATGAAGCTTGGAGCTGGTCTTCCCATGGGGCCGCTAGCTCTTATAGATATGATCGGCCTGGATATTCATCTGGCTAAAATGGAAACCCTTTATGCCAAACTTAAGGATGAGCGCTACAAGCCACCAGAGATAATCAAGAATATGGTTGCTGAGGGGAAATTGGGGAAAAAAACAGGCGAAGGATTCTACAAATATTAAGAAAAACGTGACTCAGTAACTCAGTAAATCAGTTAATTCGTTAAACCTGGATTAGCCTGAATTATTCATAAAAAATGTCGATACTTATTACAAATAAAACAATATCAAGATGATACATCATTTTCTAGGGAAATCACTATGACCACTTCGTTCTCGATGTCCTTTTTATTCATAATCGACATTTTTTACCCTTCGGGCGAGCCGATCTCACCGCATCTGCGGCGTT